>CANRVH010000030.1 GCA_947643225.1 uncultured Clostridia bacterium | reverse complement strand
TATTTTAATTTTCCCATATAAAAACCTCATTTCTCTTGTCCAAGAAATGGGGTTCATATCACATTGATAGAGTGTCAGAATCTTTTATTAGAGGTAACATTCACTTGCAGAATTGAATATTCCTCTTTTTTATTTTATACAAATTCTCTTGACATATTGATAATATCATAAAAAAAGACTTTTAACAAGTACTCTACATCAAAGTTCGAACAGATTTTCCAATGGTGCGAGAAACGGACACGTTTACAACTTTTCCCTTTAAAATCAACTTTCTAAACAAAATTATCCTATCATTTTAATGTTATTGGAATACTTTTTTATTAAAACTAAGAAAAACTATAATTTTCAAGAAGTATTATCAAACACAATTTTAAATTTAACTTCACTTGAGCTATCTTAATTTACTATTAGCACTCCTCATAACTAATACAACCATTATCAAATATTTTTAATACAATATTATGGTTTTCTGTTAACAATATTTTCACATTTTTATTAACTTGCATTAAATCTTGATAGATTGTACTTTCTTTTTGCAAATATTCTTCACCATTAGTAATTACTGCTATTTTAGGTTTATAGATATCCAATGTTTTTTCACTATTACAATAAACTGTACCATGGTGTGGGACTTTATAAATGTCAATCTCCTCGTTTATAGAAGATGCAATTTGATAGTTTACATAATCTGCCTTTGGATGAATGGATTCTCTATCAAATATATCTCCTCCAAAGAAAACATTAACACCATTTACTTTCAAAAGTGCTGCTAGGCTATTTTGATTTTCATTAAATAATATCTTATGATATGAATCTTCATAATCCTTATCATTATATATATCTTCAATAGAATTATTAGTACTATATAATTTTAATTCATATCTACCAAATTTTATTGAATTTATATTTTCAACCTCTATTAATTCACTATTTTTTTCTATAATTTTTTTAATATTTATAGACTTATTATACTCGTTTAATCTATATTCATCATCAGCAGGGGTCCCCCACGCAGTAGTTTTATCCAAAGCACTATAATTTTTAAAATAAACTTTATCAACAACATAATCTTTAACAATACTAGGTATTGACCCATAGTGATCTCTATGAAAATGTGTTAATAGAATAAATTCTATTTTTTCAATTCCCATTTTATCCAAATATTCTTTGATAGTTTCGTATTGTTTTTCAAATCCAGTATCTATCATAGCTACAATATTCCCATTTTTTAAAATGACAATATCACTCCAAGTAGTTTTTAAAAAGTGTAATTCCATTTTTCCTCCTTAATTAAACCAATCAAATTTATAATCTTCAAAATAATTAGTTCTATTAAAAATATCACCAAATTTACTAAATATATATTCGATTCTTCTCATATCATTGTTTCTGCTAGCTTCTTCTATTTTTAGAAGAAATTCATATATGATAGTAAATGCTAATTCTTTATGAAAATCATTTGGGATGTTTCCATCAAAAAGCCCTTTAAATATACCACGATATATTGCTTGTTCTTTAAGCTTATTTTCCCCATCCCAAGTCCACCAACAAATTCCTCGAAAATCTAATGCCCTGAAACTAACTTTGCCACCATCTGTATCAATAAAATATGTTTCATTATTATTAACTATTACGTTGTTTAGATTAATATCTTTATGAATAAAAGAAGATTCAATATTATAAATATATTTCTTATATTCATTAATTTTTTTACATAATCTTTCTAAATCGATAAATTCTAATTGTTTATTTACATTATTATTGTAATATTCTTTTACATAATATAGTTTGTCTACCAAATCTTTAAGTTCTGATTCATATAGATTTATTAATTTTTCTTTATTGGTTTTTATTGTTTTAAATTTAGACAAATGATTTCCTATATGTTTGCCAATATCTTCAATTTTTTTTGTTTCTAATTCCTTCGTTAACTCAAAAAGTGTTTTTCCATCTATATATTCGTATATTACATAAGTTTTATTAAATTCTTTCAAATATTTTTTTTCAATAATATTAGCCGTTGGTATTTTCAATTTTACATATATATTTTCCACATAATCAAGGTCTTTTAATCTATTATTTTTATATATTTTAACAAAATATTTTTGTCCATTCCTCTCACATATATATCTTAATGCACTAGAATGCCCTCTGAAGTCTTGTTCAATAAAAGAACATTGATTAAAAAAGGATATCTGTCCTAATAAAATGCTTTTTTTTTATCATTCATCATAATCCTACCACCTTAAAATGAATATATTCATATTCATAATTATAACATATTTTAACATCCTTTTCATTAGAGAATCGCCACTTTTTTAAAGATTTTTGCAAATTATTAGAAAAGTAGCCACTATAAGTTGTCGTTTTTATTCAATAAGTCTTATTTTTATAAGGGATAAAATGACTGGCATAGTTGAATTTAAGCGATAAAGTCGTCAATTTTGCAAGTGCAAAAAGAAAAATAATGATAGTTGGTGATTTGAATCTCTAAATTATTTTTTTAACACAAAAAATCAACCTCTTTTTAAAGAAAGTTGATTGATTAAATTCAAACCATTTTAAAAGTTCGAATGTGTCCACTTCTGATGCTTAAAAAAGAGAAGTATAACAACATTTATGGTTTTACATTACTTTTAATTTTTTGAATTTTTCTGATATACTTCTTAATATCAATAGAACCTACACGATTAATAAAAGTATCTATCAAATCTCTTGATAAAATACATTCTTCATAAGGGACTCCTGAATAATATTCACTTGGATAATCCATATAACCATCTTTTGTAATGTTATATTTTTCTGATAAATAAAGATTTAAATGATCATAAGCAAAATACAAATCTTTACAAATTTGTTCATAACTATTTTCTAATAAATATTCTGTATCAAAACATTCTTCGAAAAATAAGTAATCTGTGATTAAATGTAAAAACCATCCTAACTCAAAATCATTTAGATGTTCATGATCTTTTAAAAAGGAATATAAGTAACTTTACCACGAACATGACTAACATTATCATTACCACGATTTAAATTTGTATAATGTGATTCATCATTATTATCTGCTGCATCTGGATATAATATACCAGCAATTACATCTCTATAATTTAAAGTTGTGTGTGTTTCTAAATATTTTTTAGCAATTGATAAATGAATAGTTGCACATGCCATCTTATCACCTCCTATTCAGTAAATAACATATCATAATTTAAGATATATTAAAACTCGAACTCTTAAAATAAATTAAAAGTTCGAGTTTCCTATCATCTGGTGCCTGTGAAGAAGAAGTCGAATAACTTTTCTTACAACCAATTAATAGGTAGTAATAACTACTAACTAATATAAGTATAACATAAAATTATTCATAACATAGTTATAATTTAAATTTATTAATTATTTCTTTATACTTTAAAAATTCTTTATTGCTTTTATCAATTTGTAAAACATATAATATTTTTCCATACAATTTCTTTAAATATTTTTCTGGATCAACATTTATATTACATCGTTTTAGATGAGAGCATAACCCAAATTTATTTATATAGTATATTTCTTTTCTTATTTCTTTACGATACTTTAAACATACCTGTGCTTTTTCATTAACTACAATTCCTGTAACTTTTTGACTAGAATTATTACTTACTACATGAATTTTACTATTATTTAATTCTAATCCTAATTTGTATAATAATTTTCTAACTTTAATTATTATTTCACTGGGATTAAAAATTCCAGAAAAAGTCATATCATCTGAATATCGTGTATAAGTAATATGATTTAAATCACACCAAGCACCAATTTCTTCATCAAAATCCTTCATAACAAGATTTGAAATATATGCAGATGTTGGAGATCCTTGAGTCAAATGTTCATCATAAGTACACAGATAAGTTAACACCATACCTACAGATTTAGGAAAGTATTCTAGTGGAAAACAACAATTATAAACATCAAAAAAGGATATATTTTCAAAAAAATTTTTTATGTCTAATTTTAGAATTATCCTTTTATTAATATGTGGAATTGCATTATCTAATAATGTAATTCCCTTATGATATGCTTTTGCATATTTAGATATAGATTTATTATTAAGTATATTTGCTAAAATATTTCTTTGAATAGATTTTAATAATGGATTTGGTTCATATATAGTTCTATATTTGCCATTTTTCTTTTTAATTTTATATATTTTATAATTCGACTCTATATTATTAGTAATAGAATAAATAGTTTTTATATACTTGTTTTTATCCTTGGAATCAAATAAATTAAGAGATAGTAAAAATTCATTACATTCTTTAGTTCCTATGTACTTCCACATTTTTACTACCTCCTATTTAATTTGCAGTACTAATGATATTGTAATATGGAAATGGACTTAAGCGAAGTGTAACGAAGCGTCTACACACCGTGTAGTTTAGTCCTTTGGAATATTACTATTAATCATCACAATAATTATAGTCCCTTAACGACTCGTTAAAGTAGGAAATAATCCAAGCACTACTGCATCTATATTATAACATAAATTCTATTTTTTAATATTCATATAGGATGAAAATACTACAATTTTTGGTAATACCTAAAGAAGCAGGATAAGAAGTTTGTGTATCATATGCAATTTAGCCATTATTTCATAAGGAATTGCATATACACAAATCTTATTTTGCACTTGCAAAATTCATCCTACTTTGTAGGTTGATATTAAGGATAGACAATTATTTAAACTTTATAATTAAAGAATTTTATAGTTTTAATTTTCATCCTATTTTTATATTTTTAGTAATTTTTATAGGATGGTTAGACAAATTCATCCTCTTTAAAGGTTTCTTTTACCTTTTCTAATAATTCTTTAAATATTTGATTATTATGACTATCTTTTGTATCACTTAAATCTACTGTTATAACTCCTAGTTTTAAATTACCCTTATCAAACTTTTCGTCTTTTAAAGTAATTAATCTTATTATTTTTTCAACTTCAATTTCACTAGATATTTTTAGATTAGTTAGGTCATCATCAGTATCTATTTCATAATAATTTAATTTATATTCATTGCCTAAAATACTATTTAATTTATTAAAATAATTTCTTGATTCTTCTTTAGTTTTTACTTCATAATTTTGGGGTATAGGAATTCCATATTCATCTTCAAATAAAGAGTAATTTAAAGGTAAATTATATTCTTCATTAAAGGTTAATAAATCAGTTAAGAAACTTTTTCTAAAATGATAATGTTCTATTTTCATTTTATTATCGTTCTTACTAATTTCTAAATTATCAATGTAAGTAGCAATCATTTTTTGTCTATCTTCTCGTGATTTTTTTTGATAATTAATTATTTTATTCATAAACTCTTTTGGATTAATAAATGTATCAAGATTATATTTATCTTCTAGTATTAATAAATCATCAATGGTGAAGTTTAAGTTTTCATATTGTTTTTGATCTTGCCATTCTTTATTTAATTTTTGTTTCTTATATTCTATTTGTTTAATTTCCTGCTCAAAATCATCAATTTTCATAATGCCTTTAATATAAACTGATTTTATTCTATCTAGCTGTTTATCTAGTTCTTTTAATTCTTTCTCATAATTAATATCTTTATTATCTAATTTTGATTTAATAAATGGTGTATAGTAGTCATTTATCATCATATCTGTTTTAACTAGTTCAAGTAAACAAGCCATTAATTCTTGTTCTATTTCTTTTTCTTTATAAGTGATTTTACAATGTTCACATTTATAATAGTAGTATTTCTTACCACTTGGTTTTGTAGTAGCACATCCACCTAAAAATCTATTACATTTAGAACATTTTAATTTATTAGTGAATAGATAGGTTGCAGTTCTCTCATAGTGTCTAGCATTTCTTAATTTCTGGTACTGACAATCATTCCATTTTTGTTTAGATACTAATGTTCCTATAACATTTTCATAATAAGTAGGATGCTTTGTTCTTTTACCATGAACATAATCACCTTTATAAAGTTCATTTGTCATAATGTGATTAATAGTTGAATCTCTCCAGTTAGTTTTATCAAGTATTTGTTCTTTATTATAGATATTAGCAATAGTTTGATAACTTTTACCTTCTAAATATAAATCAAATATTCTTATAATTATGTCTTTAGTTAATGGATCTGGAACTAACTTTTTATTTACTCTTTTAAATCCTAAGGGGCATTGATTTGGGATGTGACCAGAACGAATTGCCCCAGCAATTCCAAATTTAGTTCTTTCACT
The DNA here is from genome assembly GCA_947643225.1 of uncultured Clostridia bacterium. Classification (GTDB taxonomy): domain Bacteria; phylum Bacillota_I; class Bacilli_A; order RF39; family UBA660; genus UBA2730. The sequence continues at coordinate 12,897 of CANRVH010000030.1, read as the reverse complement.
ACATTTTTCTATTTCATTTTGTGAAACACTTGTCATTATTCTCATTACCATTCTACCATTTGAAGTAGTAGTATTTGATTCATCTGCCATACAATCTATATCACATTCATTATCATTTACTATTTTCATTAATTTTTCTATATCATAAACACTTCTTGTTAATCTATCTAGTTTAAAAGTCACAATAACATTAATATTCTTATTTCTAACATCATTCATCATTTCTTGGTAAGCAGGTCTTTTATCGTTTTTAGCACTTATTCCAGCATCTTTATAAACCTTATAAATATTATATCTTTTAAAATTACAAAACTCTTTTAATCTCTCTTCTTGTTCACTTAAACTAAAACCTTCACGACTTTGTTCTTCAGTACTTACTCTTATGGAACACATATACCGTATTATTTTAAAACACTAGATATAATCAATTTTGATTATAAAATAAATATCAATATTACTATTGGAACTGAGGTAAAACAAGAAAAAGTCCATATTGATAAATTAAATATTACTTTATCATTAGGACTTTAAAATAGCATATTTCAAATTAAAATAATGATTGTTGAACAAAAAAACACAGACTGAGTTGCTGTGCTTTTATTGTTTTATTTTTGAAGTGTTAGTACCTTGATAAGTTCTTTTTTTTGTTCTTCAGAAATAGGGCTACTAGCAGCTTTATCATGACCTTTTCCACCCATTGCTTCAGCAATCAATCTAACGTTCACATTATCTTTAACATTCCTATAAGAAATCGTTCCATAATCTAATGCGATTAGCATAGCAAAATCCATATCAAAACCATTTTGTCTAAAATATTCTGCTAAGTCGTTTCTATACTCGTAATCAATAAATACTATACCAGCTTTTAATCCTAATACTTCTCTATAATAAATTTTTTTTGCATAATTAGATAATTTTTCTTGTACTTGATTGATCTTGTTATCAATTAACATTCTCTCTAACTCACTAAATTGGAAGTTTCTATTAACTGAATTGCTTAATTTTTCAAACATTAATTTTATATAACCATTACATCCAACAGAATCAAATAATAATGTTAATTCATGTGGCATCTCATTATTATATTTAGTTTTCCATTCCCATGTATCATATTTTCTAGTTAACTCTGAAAATTCTTGTATACTATGTATATTACTATCAATAAAGCCATTTTCTATTAAGTATTCATAAAATAAACTTGTCCCACTACATAATCCCCGCTCATTAGAAATCTTTATTGTTGTGAATGGATATTTATTAAAGTTTCCTTCTAAAGCTGATTTGTGATGATCAAATACAAAAAATTTATCCTTTAACTGTTCATCACTTGCTACCTTTGATAATGTAGGTTCTTCAAGCCATAAATCAGTTACAAAAATTTTATCATAATTATAGATACTTCCATCATCATAATATTTTGCTATTTCATTTTGTAAATTAAAAGTTTCGCACAATACATAATCAACTTCATCAAATGCTAGCTTTGCTAATACTGCATTACCCATTCCATCAATATCACTTTTATGCGTAAATAATAATACTTTCATTTATTTCAACTCCCCATAAAATTAAATCTAAATTTAATAATAACTATCTATATTATAACACTAAATGAGTTACTTTTTTTACTTAAATTGAAAAACAAAAAAATATACCTATCAATAGATTATTAAATATCAATAAAAATATTTGCCTGAATAAATCTTTTTGAATAAAAGATAAATTATTTTTAAATCAACATTTTTATCAACAAAATATCAGACATTTTATCCTTATCGACTATAGAAATCTGTGTGATACAATATAGTAGAATATGAAAAAATTGTATCTAATGGTGCTACTTCTATTGCAAGTAGTGCTTTTTTTCATATTTAAAAACCTACATCTTCATCAGTATTTTTATTCAAAACCATAGCCATACTTATGGCCATAAAATTGTTAAAAATTCTAAAAATTATGGTCAGAATTTTAGCAAATTTACATTGAAAAAGTGTGTACAATTGTTAAACACAATTTAGAAAGTCTTTATTTATAAGTTTTTAGAAAAAGACAAAGTTAACGATTGTATAACAAATTTTTTTAATGTAAACACTTGTATTTTTCGTAATTCCTTATGAAATAAGGGAAAACTAGCCACTGGCTAGTTGTTTGTAAACAGGTTTATCCTGCTTTTATTTTGTTTTGGTTATTTTAGAAAAAATGGTATTTCTATGGCCATAGTTTTGGCCATAACTATGAATATAATTTCTCATATTTTTGTAATTTTGATAGCTATTATTTAGTTATCTTTTTTTGTTTGTAGGGCTGTATAAAATGAATAAGCACGTTATAATTTCTTTAAGATTATTTTAAGAAAGTTGGTGCGTAACTATGATATGAATTGTTTAAGAATTTAAAGGGGGTAATAATTAAATGGAAAGAAGTGATAAAAAGTGCGAATATCTAAAAATTTATGTAGCAAAAATTGCTATGCTAGAATTTATCAAAGAAAACAATTTAATTGATAATGACGAATATAAAAAAATTAAAAATAAAATTGAAAACGAATATGCAAAATACAATGAATTAAACAATTCAAAATATAGTTTTGCATAATAAAAATATTTGAAATATGCTATGAGTCAACAATTATGGAAAGGAAAAAATGAATAATCATAAAGTTGAAGTAATAGCACCAACTTCTAAAACAATGTGCTTAAAAGAAAATGTAAAATATAAACTTATTCGTACTTGTGCTTATTGTAGAGTTAGTACAGATAATGAAGATCAGAAAACAAGTTATGACTCACAATGAATCCATTATAAAAATATGATAGAAGAAAATTCCGACTATGAATTTGTAGGAATATATGCTGATGAGGGTATTACAGGAACACAAACAAAAAAGAGAGAACAATTTAATCAAATGATGAGTGATGCTTTAAATGGTAAGATTGATTTAATCCTGGCCAAGTCCATATCAAGATTTGCTCGTAATACAGTTGACACTTTAAATTGTGTAAGACTACTTCGTGAACATAATGTAGATGTTTATTTTGAAAAGGAAAACATTCATACTCTAAGGTTATCTAATGAACTATTTTTAACTTTATATAGTGCTTTTGCACAAGCTGAGAGTGAATCTATATCAGAAAATGTAAAAGCTGGGGTTCGTATGAAAATGAAACGTGGAGAATTGGTTGGTAAGTATGCTCCATTTGGATATTTATATGATAAAGAAAAAGATATCATTTATCCAGATGAAAGCAAGAAAGATATTGTTACTTATATTTTTGAAGAATATTCTAAAGGTGTAGGTTTTAGAACAATTGCTCTTAACTTGAATAATCTAGGTATACCTAGTCCCTCTAATTTAAAATGGTGTCATGCGTCAGTACGAAGAATAATTGTAAATGAAAAATATGTTGGCGATTTAAAAACTGGTAAATATTATACTGAAAGTGTATTAACTCATAAAAAGAAAATAAATTATGGAGAAAAAGAACAATACTTTACTTCCAATCATCACGAACCGATTATCTCTCGTGAGTTATGGGATAAATGCCAAGAAATACTAACGATTAGAAGTAAAATTATTAAGCCAGATGGGAATCGTGACAAGTTTAGTCGTAAATATACTTTTAGTAGTAAAATCTTTTGTGGGATATGTGGAGAGAGATTTATCAGACGTTCTTATAAAATTAAAAGTAATGGAAAAGAAGTAGCTTATTGGATATGTAGAAGTCATAGAAATAAAATTGATTGCTCTAATTTAATTCATTATAAACAAGAAGAATTGGAAGATATATTTGTAATTGCTTATAATAAATTGTTTCAAAATAGTGATAAATATATCCATTCATTTATGAAAAAAGTAAATGAAGTTATCAACGAAAATCAAGATTTTAACAATCAAAAAAAGATTAAAGAAGAAATTTCTAAACTTGAAAATAAATTATCTAATCTCATAGATTTACAACTTGATGGCTCGATTTCAAAAGAAATCTTAAATCAGAAAAATCAAGAGATTACTAATAAAATTAAAGAGTATGAACAACAACTAAAAGATACTGAAAATATAGAAACTACTAGAAAATACAAACTAGAACAAATTGATAAAATCTCCAATACTTTAAAACAATACAAAGGCCTTACTAAATTCAATGAGGAAGTATTTAATAATTTGGTAGATAAAATTATTATTGGCGAAAAGGTAGAAAATGGAGAAGAAGATTTTTACAAAATTAAATTCATCTTAAAAACTGGAGAACTAATTAATGAAAATCTACCAAATGGGAAACTGGATATTGGTACTAGCTTTGGTAAATATAGTTTTACAATAACAAAACAAGAACTAGAAAAGCAAGAAGATAATGTGTCTGCCTATGTATTACAACGGCACTCTCATATATAGTCCACATAATTTCTTTTCTTCCATTTGTTATCCTCTCCCTTTGATCCTTAACAAAAAAGGTGTCAAAAGTATTAAGTGTTTAATACTACTGACACCTTATTTTTTAAATTTGTTAAATATAGATAATCTTTTTTGAATAACAGGTTGAGTTTCATTTGTAGGATTATTTTGTGTTTTCATTGAATCAACCTGACAAGCAAAATTAGATAACTCATTAAAGAAACATTCAAATTCTTGATAATAATTTCCATAATCTGAACCATTAGTTCTTATGCGCACCCTAATAACACTATTAGAATTTCTATTACTCACTTTTTTATCTCTTACTATAGAAATGATAATTTCATTTTCATTGAATTGTAATTTCAATATATTGTCGTTTCCACTATCCGAATGCCAAATTATATTTTTACTTTGTAAATCAACAAAATCTGTAGGTAAAGAACTATACTCGTCTTTTTCATCATCATTTAAAACATATTTACCAACAATTAATTTCATTAGTCTTTCAAAAATAACATAACTTCGCCATTCTGATTGATTACTTGAATAAAAATTAATTGGCAATTCTACATCATCGAATGAATTAAACCAAATATCGCCATCAGGACTTTTTTCTATACTAAATTTTGTTCCATTTTTTTCAATAGTAATACTACTATAACCCTGTTTAATTTCAAAAATATTATCCATAAATCCCCCTAAATATGTTGATATTATATAACAAAATACTTTAGGCGTCAAAAATCTACAATTTATTTTCTAAACTTCTTTTAAATAATCTTCTAACTCTGATATCTTAATCTTTTGTGATAAATTCTTAATATAAATCTCATTAGAATAATTAAAAGCAAGAAATATTATACCTTTAATGATTATCTTGTGAGGTTCTACATAAGACAAGTTGGTTTTTGCAACCTTATGAATACTACCATTTATAAATGTTGGAGTAGTATGTGAAAACTCACAAATAAACTCTAATCTTTGTTTTAAAGATTCATCAAAAGCTATTTCTTGCTTAATAATGCTTATCATAGACACCATCCTTTCTTGGTAGGATGATTTTTCATAAAACGAAAAAATCAACTCAAATTGGGTTGATTTTTATATTTAAAGTTCGAATAGTTCGAACAGATTCGTCAATGGTGCTGAAAGACAGAATTGAACTGTCCTCTGATCCTTACCAAGGATCTGTTTTACCACTAAACTATATCAGCAAATACTACCATATAATAACCTAAAAATAAATATAATGAAATACCCTCATCAAAAATGGTGTCTGAAATAGGAATCGAACCTATATAACTTTCTTCGGAGGAAAGTGCTTTATCCATTAAGCTATCCAGACAAAAAGGTGACTAATCACCGCACTGTGAACCATACTTTTCATATAGATCTACTAAAGTTTTCAATTTTACTTTACCATCTTTTGTAAAAACATTACCTTTTTCCCCTTCGATTTCAAGTATTTGATTGAAATCAACTTTAGTATAATCAATCTTAGTAACACTAATAAGTGAACGATCATTTATAGTAATCGTATTATCATAATACTTTATATCTTTATATTGGTCAAATACTTTTTTATATGAAGACTCATACTCACTCAAAGTATTCTTATCACTAGATGTAATTTGTTCAGTAGAAACAGTCCTTTTTACATATTTATCTTTATAATAGATATCATATTTCAAATCTACAGTTGTATTACTATCACTAAGTGATGCTGTTCTTGTACAATGAACAACTTCATCATTACTAGTACCTTCACAACCACTTAAAATGAAAACTGAAAATAATAATACAATCAATAATAACCTTTTCTTCATTCATTCCACTTCCTATTTTTGTCTCTTAGAAATCATTTCTTTAAGTTTTTCCTGATTATCTAAAATCTCATCCATCTTATCATGTAATTCTTCTAAAATAAGTTCACTTTTCAAATCAATACGATAATCATTCTGATCCCTTAAACTATCCTTATGGGCTTGCCTATTTTGACTCATCATAATAATAGGTGCCTGCAAAGCTGCAATACATGATAAAAGTAAATTTAATAAAATAAATGGATAAGGATCAATTTGATTTTCACCTTTTAAAAGATAAACATTTAATACAATCCAAAAAATCAAAAACAAAGTAAAAAGAATAATAAATTTCCAACTACCAGCCACTTCAGATATTTTATCAGCCACTTTATCTCCTACTGTTCTTTTAGAATCTTCTTCCTTATCTATATCAATAGAAATTGGCTGATCAACTAATAAGTCAAGTAGTTCTTCTTCATCCTTTTGATCAATATCAGAATTTAATAACATTCTAACGATTTCTTTTTTTGTTTTCTTTCTTTCCATCTAAATCACCAACTACTATAGTATACCACACTTTTGACATAACATAAATATTTTCTAACTACTATCACCAAACTTTGGAGAAAGTTCTAAAGTAATTTCTAATCCATCAACAATTTTAGTTCCTGGTGCAACACTCTGTCCAACTACATAACCAACACCATTTACCTTCGCCTTTACACTTAATAGCTTCAATAATGCCTCTGCATCTTTACTAGAATAAGATGTAAAATCAGGAACCTCTAATTCAAGATCATTAGTTAATAAAAATACTCTATCTTTATTAGTAACATTAGTTCCCTTGCTCGGATATTGTTTAATAACCTTATTTCCCTTTCCTAAAACAACTTGGTTAGAAATACCATGATTAGACAAACTAGAAACACTACTTTCTACATCCTGATTCACAAAAGATGGCAATTTATAATTTGTAACATTATCTGTTGTAGTAGTATAATCAACACTCTCTCCATAGTATTTTGCAATATTACTAACCACATCTTTCACCGCTGTAGATAACCCTTTTTGACTACCATCTCTCGGTCTTTTAACAGAAGCATAAATAATAATTTCGGGATGATCCTTAGGATATATCCCCGAAAAAGAAGAAATAATATCTTCTTTACCAGAAAGGTACCCTCCTCCATCTGTATCAGCAATTTGAGCAGTACCTGTTTTACCAACAAGTTGACCAGATTCTATTCTAAAGCCACTACCTGTATTACCAATACCATTGACTGTCTCGGTCATAAGTTCAATCATCTTCTGAACTGTTTCAGTAGAAGCCACTCTTTCTCCCGTCTTCTTCTTTCCTTTAAAAACAACCTCATTAGTATCAGGATCAACAATTTTCTCTACAATATATGGTTTCATTAACACTCCATCATTAGTAAGGGGAGATAAAGCTTGAACATTTTGCAAAGGAGTTGTAGTAATTCCTTGTCCGAAACCCGCATTATAAATTTCTGTCTCGTATTTAAACCCTAATTTTCCTGTACTTTCATTAGGAAGAGAAATTCCCGTTTTTTTACCAAACCCAAGACGTCTAAAATAATTTCTAAGCATTGCACTATTCATATGTCTCTTAATTAAATTAATTACTCCAACATTACTTGATAAAGCATATCCTCTATCAAAACTAATATTTCCCCATCCATTACGATTCCAATCACCAATAACTGTTCCATCAGTTGTTGTATAAACTCCCGAATCATACGTTTCACTACCATGATAAACCCCATTTTCAAGTGCCGCCATATAAGTAAATGTTTTCATTGTAGAACCAGGTTCATATGGATAAGCTACATTAAGATCTAAATAATTCGTGATATTTTCTCGTGTATTAGGATCAAAAGTAGGATTAGAACTCATACCTATAATTTTGCCAGTCTTAGCATCCATAACAACCATAGTAAACCACTCATATCCATAATTAGTTTTAGCATTAGTAAGAGCTTGTTCAATAAAAAATTGTACATTACTATCAATCGTTAAATAAATATCCTTTCCCTGCGTAGCCTCTTTTCTATATTCTTTTGTTCCAGCAATTTTATATCCCTTTAAATCTTTTTGATAGGTAATATAACCATCCTCACCTTTTAAAATATGATCATAATAAAGTTCCAAACCCATTTTACCAGTTATATCATTATCATCAGAATTAGTAAGAGCATATCCAAGGGTATAAGATAAAAAACTTCCTTTTGGATAATATCTTTTATAACTCTCAATGTATCCAAGCCCTGGTAAATTTAATTTTTCAATCTGATTTTTTTGAAGTTCTGTTAAACTTCTTCCTTTATTACCAAACTCTGTTTGATAAACATTTTTTTTATTTAAATATTTTAAAACTTCATCTTTTTCCATACCAAGTATCGGTCCAAGACTCTCAGCTGTCAATTCCTTATCAACTACATGTTGCGGTTTATTTTTATCTGTAGTTCTACTAGCACTAAGATATGCAATTAATTTGTAAGAAGTCACATTCTGAGCTAATACATCACCATCACTACTATAAATCGTCCCTCTTTTTGCTTTAATCGTATCTGTTTTTGTTGTTCTTTTACTAGCTAACTCCTTTAAATTCGTATCATCCACCTCAACTGAAATAGATAATTGAATTAACCTCCCAATCATTAAAGCAAATAAAAAAAGAGCAAAAACAATAACTAACACACTATACCTGATATTATTTTTCCTCTTTTTCTTTCGCATAATTATCACCTTATTATCTATCTTGAACAACCTTTATATTAGCATTATTATAACTCAATCCTTCTTCTTGTGCAACTGATTGTATTTTTGTAAGAGAAGCAAGTTCATCAATAGTCATAGCAAGTCCATCGTTATTTTTTTCTTGTGTTGCAATAGCCTGCTTTTTCTGTTCAACTTCAAAATTAATTTGTGATAAAGTCGCTTTTGAAAAAACAATTGAAATTGGTGAAAAAAGACCTAGTACAATCGCTAATGTATATAACAATTTCTCAAATTTAGATATTTTAACTACCTTCTTTACTTTCTTTTTTCTCATCTTTCACAATTCCCTTCTATTTTATTCTTTCTATAATTCTAAGTTTTGCACTTCTACTTCTACTATTACTTTCTAACTCCTGCTTACTAGGAAGAATAGCCTTACGATATACTAATTTAAAATTAGGTAAATATTCATCTGGAATATCAGGTAAACCCTTTACCTGTTCATCGATCTTAGTAATTCTTTGAAAATACCGTTTTACTATCCGATCTTCTAAAGAATGAAAAGTAATAACCTCTATCCTGCCACCAACCTTTAACATACGACAAGCTGCTTCTAGAGCAGGTTCAATCACATCTAACTCATGATTTACCTCAATTCTAATTGCTTGAAAAATTTGTCTTGCTGGATGTTTTTTTCTTTTCGCTTTTTCTGGAACACTATTTTTAATAATTTCTGCAAGTTCCATCGTTGTTTGAATTGGTCCCTCTTGCCTAGCACGAACAATATTTCTAGCAATACTTTTACTATATTGATCCTCACCATATTTTAAAAATATATGAATTAACTCTCTTTCAGAATAAGTGTTAACTACTTCAAAAGCAGAAAGTGAATTACTCTGATCCATTCTCATATCTAACATAGCATCTTTATGAAATGAAAAACCCCTATCTTCTTCATCAAGCTGAGGACTAGAAACACCCAAATCAAAAAGGAAACCATCTACTTCTTGCACTCCTAACTGATGAAGTTTATCTTCCATATGAACAAAATTACTTTTAATAATAGTGAAGTTAGTACCAACCTTTTTTAAAAAGTCAGTACTATATTGAATTGCCTCACTATCTTGATCAAAGGCGAATAAAAACCCCTTTTTTATTCTCTTTAAGATGCTGCTACTATGTCCTCCATAACCCAAAGTCATATCTACAACAATACTATCTTCCTTAAGGTTCAAGTTTTCAATAACTTCTTCTTTTAAAACACTAACATGCATAGTTCCACCTTACCTCTAAATAATACACGTATCAAACAACTTCTCTGCTATTTCCGACATATTATCCTTAGTAGACTGATAAACATCATTCCAACAATTACTACTCCAAACCTCTAATCGATCACCTGTTCCAATAATAACACATTCTTTATTAATATTAGCATAAGTAATTAAGGTAGTAGGAATAGTAATCCTTCCTTGTTTATCAAATTCTACAACAGTAGCGCCAGATAGAAAGAATCTCATAAATTCACGAGCTTCCTTTTTCGTGAAGGGAATAGTTTTTAATTGATCGACAATCTTCTTAAAATCATCCTCTGCATAAAGAAATAAACAATTTTCAAGACCTCTAGTAATAACAAGTCTTTCTCCTAATTCACTTCTAAATTTAGAAGGAATAATCAATCTCTTCTTTTCATCAAGATTATGAAGATATTCTCCCATCAACATAACAATCCCCCACTTTTCACCACTTTGGACCACTACTTAATCCTATATTACTACAATCCACCATTTTAGTAAATAATTTTTTTACGACAATTTGTCAAGTTGACAACAAAAAAACTGGACTATCTAAATCCAGTTCAAATAAATTTATCCCTTATCCTCAATTTTTTGTTTTAATAAATGAATAAACTCTTGTATAGAAATGGTAGTTTTCACATCACTTCCATGTTCTCTATAAGTAACTAAATTCCCTTCTTTTTCCTGATCACCAATGACAATAGAATATGGTATCTTCCTAGTTTGCGCCTCACGCATCTTATAACCAACCTTTTCATTTCTTGAATCAAGTTCTACTCGAATACCACTTTGTTTAAGTTGACTCAAAATCTGCTTTCCATATTCTTTATGATGATCATTAGAAACAGGAATAATTTCTACCTGAATCGGTGCAAGCCATAAAGGCAAAACTCCTTTAGTCTCTTCTAGAAGAAAGGCTGTAAATCGATCTAATGTTCCAAGAATTGCTCGGTGAATAACGACTGGTCGTTCTTTCTCTCCCTTTTCATTAATAAAAGTTAAATCAAATCTTTCAGGAAGTAAGAAATCTAACTGACAAGTAGATAAAGTCACATCATGTCCAATAGCTGATTTTACTTGTACATCTAATTTAGGTCCATAAAACGCAGCTTCATCTTCAGCTTCATAAAAATCTAGTCCCAAATCAGTTAAAACACTTCTTAACATAGACTCTGCTTTATTCCACATTTCATCATCATCAAAATATTTTTCTTTCTCCTTACCACGAAGTGATAATCTAAAAGAATAATCTTGAAACCCAAAATCTTGATAAACATCTAATATTAATTGCACAACTCTAGCAAACTCATCTCCCACTTGATTTAAACTACAGAAAATATGAGCATCATTTTGACACATACATCTTACTCTCTCTAATCCACAAACAGCCCCACTAGCTTCATATCTAAAATCATGAGCAAGTTCTCCAATTCTAATAGGCAAATCACGGTAAGAATGTAAATCATTTTTAAATACTAGCATATGATGAGGACAATTCATTGGACGAAGAACAAACTCTTCATCATCCAACTTCATCATAGGAAACATATCATCTTGATAATGATCCCAATGACCACTTGTTTTATATAAATCTACACTTCCTAAGCTTGGAGTATAAACATGCTGATAGCCTAAAGAAATTTCTTTATCCTTAATATATTTTTCAAGATTATATCTAATCATTGCCCCATTTGGTAACCATAAAGGCATTCCCTTTCCTACCAAATCATGAGTCATAAAAATCTTTAAATCTTTTCCTATTTTACGATGATCCCTTTGTTTAGCTTCTTCTAAGTCCTCTAAATGTTTTTCTAAAGCCTCTTCACTTTCAAAACAAACCCCATATATTCTTTGAAGTACTTTATTTTTAGAATCCCCTTTCCAATAAGCACCACTAACCTTTAGAAGTTTAAAATATTTAAGTAGCTTGACTGTCTCTACATGAGGGCCACGACAAAGATCAGTAAAATCTCCTTGAGTATAACAACTAATTACATTTTCTTCATCATTCATCCTACTAATTAGATCAATTTTATAAGGATCATCTTTAAACTTTTCTAAAGCATCCTTTTTAGAAAGTTCTTCTCTAACAATTCTCTTACCATCTTTTGAAATTTTCTTCATTTCCTTTTCAATTTTAGGCAAATCTTCTTCTGTTAAAGTAATACCTCCTAAATCAATATCATAATAAAACCCCTCTTCTATAACAGGTCCTACCCAAAATTTAGCCTCTGGATATAAATGTTTTACCGCTTGTGCAAGTAAATGAGCACAAGAATGATTCATAATACTTAATCTTTCATTTTCTTTTATATTAATCATACTCTTCTCCTTTCCTATCTTTACCTTACATAAAAAAACCTTATATTACTATATAAGGAGTGCTAAGACACGGTACCATCCTATGTTTTACTTAATTTAAATAACGGAAAAACCGGGAACATCTTTCGAGTCCAATTCATAGGTAGTAACTAATAACATATCATATAGGATCTCATCATTCCTACTTTCTGTAAAGATAACAATTACTAGCCATGTCCTAATCAAAATTATTAAATACATTTTAACGAGTTTAAAAATATTTGTCAACTATTTTAAAAATACATGTAATCATTTTGTGATAATGTCATGTTGTATCGTTTTTTGAAAATGTCAGTAT
>CANRVH010000029.1 GCA_947643225.1 uncultured Clostridia bacterium | reverse complement strand
GACTTATTGCTTTTTTTGTACCCAAAAGGTGTCACATCAATTGTAATGCTACACTACATCGCTGAACCAAACATTCCTACCATTGCAATTAAAAGAATCAACATTACACCAATTCCTGTACAAACAAGCATAACCATAGTCTGCCCTTCCATATGTTCAAGTCTTTCTTTATATTTTGTTTCTCTCGCCTTATTTTGTAAGGAAGAAACGCTACGAGAGAACATCATTAATCGATCTTGTTTTCTTTCTTGCGATCCTATTCCTAAACGATATAAAAGTCTCATCATACGCATTGAGTCCCTAACAGGATAAGTATTAGCAAATTCCATATAAGGATCAACTGAAGCATCACCTGCATTGATTTCTTCAACCATTTTTCTAAGTCCTGGTTTAAAAATATCAGGGGCATCCTCAATTGATCTTCCAATTGCAACTGGTACAGTATAATGCTGTACTAAAATTTCCAAACTTTTTAGATAATAAGGTAGCATTAGGTCAATTTCATGTAAATGTTTCTTATAATATCCTTTCAAATTGGAGTATGAAGATTTAAACATCAAATAAGCAACTGCAATACAAATAACTAAATTTAATAGGCTAAAATTATTCATAAAAAATACCATAACTAATGCACCTACTAAAAGCCCATTATTAATTCTTTTTTGAAACAAAACATCAGGATCAACTTTATCCCCATATTTCATATACAAAAGAAATTCGTAATCATCCTCTTTTAGCATTTTAAATAATTTTTCATTATCTTTTGCAAATTTTTTTGGATCAATCGTTTTATTATAAACAAGAACAAATAAGATCAGAGCTCCAAATATAAATATCTCCATTATTCAGCACCTACATTCTCATTATAATATTTTTCTCCTTTGAGAAGAAAATAAGTATTAATGATTAAAACACCATGAAGTAAAAGTTTTACATACCACTTATTAAGAAGTAAAATATAAGATTCTTTTCCTAATAGATATTGGACAAGAAGAGATAAGACATAAAGCATAATTCCAAATTGCAAAAACTTTTTATGGAAAGTTGCTCGATCAATTCTATCTCGATATACTCCTTCAACTAAGGTATCGATATCCATTTGCATTTGTTCTAAGCTATCTGCGGAGTTTCTAGCTCCTTCTTTAGTTATTTGTAAAAATAATTGATGCATATTCTTCACTATATAGTATGGATATAATTGATTAAAATACTCAAGAGATTCATCAATACTTCCATTTTTGTAAGCAAGCTCAATCATTCTATCTACATCTCCTGCTACTGGATCCTCTAAAAGTCCTGATTCACGAACACCTTCTAAGGATTTAACAAAAGACTGAGTTGTCGCAAATTCCATAATGGTATTACTAGTATATACTTGGACTTGTTCAAAAATAAATTCACTATATACACGGTTACATCTTAAAAAAGAAAGATATGGAACAATAGCAATTCCTAATATAATATAAATGATGCTAACAAATAAATTGTAAAAGTATAAATAAGAAATCACTCCAGCAAAGCCACCAATTAGGACTACTTGAATTGTATATTCTCTAATGGTAAATTCTTGTCCTAATTGTTTTGTCTTTTCACGTACTTTTTTAAATGAATAAGGAGCAAATTTATTATATAAAACTGTTACTTGATCATTAATAAAATGTACTGCATGTTTACCATTATAACCACGATAAAGAAGAACAAGTACAGCAATTACTATTAATATAAATAATTCCATTTCTTATCACTCCTTTATGTATTTGGATTATTATTTGGTGATGAATTGAAAACCAAATCATTAATACTTGTTGATGTTTGATTAACATCATTTACATTATTTGTATTTTGAAAGAAATTAGCAACATCTGGAGTTAAAGGTGCTTGATTTATTGGGTTTACTATATTAGGATTAACAACATCAGTAACATTTTTTGCTATATTTGTTTCATTAGCTACGGGTAAACTAATTTCATTAATGGAACTAGAATTAGGTGATTGATTAGAACCAACAATAGAAGGAGTAACGAGATTGGCTTGTTCCCTTTGAACTTCCCCAGTCACTGGTTTAGGAGCAAACTGATTAAAATATCCGCTATTTGAAGATGAAACATTATTATTTAGACTTACCTGTGTAACTTCTTGAGGTATTGTATTTTCTGTTTCTTCTTGACTAACTCCTCCTCCGAAATAAAAGTCAACAGAGTCGGAATCGTCATCATCACTTTCCTCTACTTGAATAACTGGTGAAGTTTCAATTTGTTGATTTTCCTCTTGCAGTTGAACCTGGGTATTATTCTGATTTTCTAGCTTTTTAGGAGCATAAAGATCAAAATAGTTAACATCACTTTTTCCTGTTGAAGTATTATTATTAGTTTGACTATCTTGATTATCTTCTGATGAAACTTTCCTTTTTTCATCTTTAGACTTTTCTTGATTCAAGAAATTTTTCTCATCTTCTGGTATGTGATCTACAATATTTGTAATATCAATATTTTGGTTTTCAAGGTATTCGATCAAATGTGCAGAGGGTTTAGTAATAATTGGTTCTTGTCCATATATTTTTCGATAAATTGTGTGAGATCTAGGAACATTATCATCATCAACATAGAATTCTACCACCTCATCAACCTCACGATGGAACTTTCCATATTCTTTAGAATAATATGCTTTAATATGAACACCTAATTGAATATAACGATAAATAGTCGTCAAAAATTGTTCTACATCAATATCTGTTTCCATTAAACTATATAAACGATAAGGAATAGCACTAGCTTTATCAGCATGGATAGTTGATAAAATATTGTGTCCTGATGAAATTGAATTTCGAACAGCTGTAACTGCTTCAGCACTACGTACCTCAGATAATAAAATCCATTTTGGATTTTGACGCATACAAGTAACCAAAACATCAGTATAACTAGCAACATTATTCGTCTTCATCGCAACAATGTCTCTTTGTGGAAAGATTCTATCTAAATGAAGTTCCAAAGTATCTTCTATTGTAATAATTTTTTCTGTTTGTCTTGTATGGCTAGCTAAATATTTAACAAACTCTGTTTTACCAGAACCAGTTTCACCCGCAACAATTACATTACAATGTCCTTCTACACATTTAATTAATAGGTCATGAATATCAACAGTAAAGTAATCTTCCTTCAATAGTTTCTCTTTTTCTAGTCTAATCTTAGCAGGAGTCTTACGAATAACACAGGCAATACCATTAGTAGCAATAGAGTCATGTACAAAGTTTAAACGTAACTCACTACTTTCTGCATCAAGAAATGGTTTTGCATTATTAAAGGTTGTACCCATAACATTAGAGCACTGAAAAGCAAGCTTTTCCATAAACTCTTGAGTACAACCTGGGATTTCTACACGAATAGACCCCTGAGTTAGAGAACGTACCCAAATTTGTCCACCATTACAGTAAGATATATCTGTAATATCATCATTATCTAATAATGGTTTTAAAGGTCCAAAATCTAACTTATCAAAAATACTTTCATTCATCTAACTCACATCCACTCTTTTATTCTTTTTTTCTTTTATTGAACTTGATCTGTCCATATTGTAACTTCGTTAATGAAATTTTTAACATCATTACTAGAAAGCTTTAAGTCACCAGGGTTTGTTTTTTGACCTTCAGCAGTAGGAACAGGAGTAAGTTCTGTATTATAATTTCTTAAATAATCTGCTTTTTTCAGTAAAATATAATATTCTTGTGGAACAGCAAAGATAATCATAGCTGGAGTAGAATTTTCATCTACATTGGAAAATACATTTTTACCATTAGAATCTCTAACAGCAAGTACCTTAATATTTTCAAGCATCTTTCCTACCATTACTCTTCCATTATTTGGATCAGTTTCATTGCTTGATGCATAAGTGGCCTTAAAGTAAATATCAATATAATTGCCAGGGTAAATTGAATTACTATAAGTGGTGGTCATATTAACATCCATATAGTATAGAACATAGCCTTTTGGATAATCAAGAATAATACTATCAGGTAACTGATCCTTTTCAACTACTGCTCTTGAATAAAATAGGCTACCTGCTGGAATTAGGACATCTGCATTAGCATATTTATCAATAACACTTTCTTTTGAACGAATTACTTCGCCCTTCAACATAGCAGGGGGAACTTGGGTTTCTCCTACCATATCTTCCGTAATTTGTGTACTAGGATTAATATCCTGTAAAGCATATGGAATAGTTATTGGATTAGTAGCTTGTTCAACTCTCCAATTATAACCAACATATAAAACGACAATAGCGGCTATAACACCTAATATCGTTACTGTATTTTTATTTCCTAAAAACTTTTTTAAGCCAACCGTAATATTATTCATATTCCCTTCTCCTTTTTATTTAATATCATTTATACTTGAAATTTTTAAAGCTCTCATATGATCTTTATTCTGATTTGTAACAGCTATATTTGTCTTATTCTTTGTTTCTAGAATCATATCTGCATTTGTTGTAATATCAACAGATTGTTTTCCACCTAAAGCTTTAATTAAATTTGTATTTTTAGGGGATACAACTTTAATACTTACTTTAGGGGGAGTTTCATTAATATCATAGACTTGAATTCGATATTCTCTTGTCCCATCTACTCCAATAGCAAATCTTTTGACAAAACTTTCCATGAACTTCTCTTTATCCATTCGGAGTGTTCCAAAAGTACGATAATAAGATTTATCAATAGCATCATGCATCGATGCTTCTGTAGTTTCTTTTAGTAAGTAGTAGTCAAGTTCTGCACCAGATTGTTGACTACTGACTATACTAATACTATAAAAACCAAGAAGAGCCATTAAAATAATTCCAATAGTTAAAAACGCTTTACTCATATAATATCACACCTCCAATATTTATCTTTTAATAAATGCTTGTAACTCATTATCTGACGTAACATAACCACCTAAAGTTAAATCACAAGAAGTAGAGGTTTTTAGATTATTACAAGCTAAGCCTTTTCCGGTTGGAGCCTTTGATACTTTAGATACATATGCACTGTTTCTAATAAAATTACTTTTATAATAGGTATAACTGGGTATTTTATCCTCGGTATAACCAGCCTTAATATACTGACTACTATAGCCATTTTTTACATTAGTATATTTTCCCTCTCCGAAATAAGTATAATCACCTTTTTTTCCTGTAATTGCTTTAATTGCTTTGATATTATTAGGTGTTATAGTAATATCGTAATCAAGTTCTTTATTATCATAGGTTTCTGTCCTCTCAATTTTCTCAACTAAAGATGAAGGGGTAACAGGATAACCTTTTACAGAAAGGTTAGTTGCTTCAACGTTCCAATTATACCCCTCAGATCTTTTTGGTGATTTTGCTATTTTTTGAGGACTAGATAATTTATCAGTGTAACTTAACTTTTTAACTCCTGCTTTATCTATACTACTAGTAGAGGTTTTCTTTGATGATGGGAACATTGTAGTAGTTGATATCGATTTAGAAGTGAAGTTATCAAAACTTGTATCAACATCCGTTGGATTACAATCTGAACCGCTACATTCTGGAATACATTTACTGTTTTTACATCCAGGTGGAACTGTTCCTGAGTTTGGAGTTGGCTTAGGATCGGTATCAAGACCTGGTATATCTGCTGGGATAGTTTGATTTTGAATTGCATAGAAGCATCCTACATCCATAGACCAATTATATAAACCAAATTTTTTAATTCGACTAAATATATTATAAACTAATTTCTTACTATCTGAAGTAGTGGCCCATTTTTCAAATTCCTGAGTAGTCTTGCCTGATTTTATATATTGATCCCATAACCACCAATTGGCATTAACATTTTTAGCATTTAAAGGTGTACAATAATTTCCTGAATAATGTTTATAATATTTTTCGTCTTGCTTATTGTAACTGATTTCACCATTTTTATTATTAATCCATGCACCAGGGAAAGTAAGAATGGTATGATAGATCCAATCGCTCTTTTCAGTGGCACAACTACCACCCATAAACTTAATAATATTATTACTTTGTTCTGTTTTTGTATCAATAGCTTCTCTATTATCTTCTAGTTTATTTTTAATAGGTGTCTTTTTCCAAGATAAACAATTTTTCTGACTTCCATAACTAGAATCACATGTTTGATTTTCTGTGCCATTTTGAATATCTGTATTAGCTGACATAACAAACGTTGCTGTTTCTCCTTTATCAACACAAGTTGCAGATTTATTTAAACATTCAGTAACAGTTTTAGTATAATTTTTAATATCACTAACATATCGACTTTGAGCTTCTCCTTGATCCAAATAAGAGCAACTATTGCCACTTACATCGACACCTGTATTAATCCACTTACAAGTTTCAAAACATGATTGAGAACGTTTAAATCCATTGTTTGTTATATATTTGGCACCACTTCTTTTTATACCTACATAGCAACCATTACTAGCAGAACATGGTTCATTAGTTGGCTTACATCCAGTTGACCCAACTTGCCAATTTAATCCTCTATCATTACATACAGTACGAGCAGTTATTTGTAAATCTCTAAAATAAGCATACCCATAATTATTCCATTCGCAACCACCTTTAGGCGTATATACAATATCCTGGCTACTATTTTTATATTCTCCTGTTACATGAGAATTAACATATTTATAGACATTTTGAATTTCTGTAGTAGTTGGATTACCAGATACACTAGGACATCCATACGCAGTAGAATCATTTACAACTTTTTTAGCTGCGTTTTTATTAGTAAGTAAATCCTTGATTGCTAAAGTATCTTCGGCATAAATTTTTACAGTTTCTAAATTATTATTTATTTTTTTGTTCTTATTTATATTTGTGTTAGAAGATTGTTTTTGATCATAGACTTTATTATAGCAAGAATTAATACATGATTGACTATACGCTCCACCATCGCATTCTTGGATACATTGATCAAATTGATCATTTGGACCAGCTTGTTCTTCATAGCCATTTAAATTATTACAATGTGCTTTTAAAAGACATGGTGCATAATCTTCATATTTAGGTAAAGATTCTAAATTAATGCTTGCATTACAAACTACTTTACTTTTAATTTCAACTTCATAGGTAAAGCATTGTCCAGCAATTACTGATTTAGGTGGACCGTAAGTGACTTCCACTTGCTCACGACATTCAGTTTTACATGCCTCGACGTTTTTTTCTACTCCATTTGCTTTGATCTTGGTAGTATGTGATTCCTTTTCAATATGGAAGAACCTTTTTGTTGTATGCAAAATCCTTTTTGTACTAATATCATATTTAGTATCACATGTAAGCATTTCATTTTTGCTAGAACCATATTGTTTATATTTTCTAGTATCGTTCATATTTGTCTTTTTCACCTCTACCCAACTTGAATCAAGTTGTGGCAAATTTGTTGAAATATTAACCTTATCATAGTTTTTGTTATATTGTCGAACAAAAACTTCCAATTCATCAAAAATTTTATTTAAATTATCTAACGAAATATTATATGGTACGTATTGATTAAAACATGGAGTCATAGCACTAGATATAAAATCTCTAATTTGCTGAGGGGCATTTTTAACACTACTGATCAAATTATTAGCTTTAGTACATATTTGACTGCCATAATAAATACTTGGAACATGACCTCCAGATACCGCTTCATCATCCCCCTCTAAAGAAATTTGATACCAATATCCTTCTTTAGAACATTTTCTTTTCGAATCTTTTTCAGCATATACTAAAACAGAAAAGTCAGTAATTCCTTTAGAATCAGTATATTTACTAAATTTATCTTTTGAAATTGTATATATCGTTTTTTTACCCTTTGTTTTCTTTTGAACCCTAATTGTAGGAATAGAATTATTATTTGCAATTTCTTTTACTTTTTTTCCCTTTCCTTCAGCAGAACTATATAGTTTTATCTTTAAATTATCGACTTTAGCAGTGATTTCAATATTTTCGATTATTCCATTTTTGTATTCAAAGGTGTGTGTAACACCAAAATAATTACTTGCTTCAGCATCTGTGCAACTATTCTTGGCCATAACGTCAACATCAGCACTAAACAATATGCAAATGGCTAGTAAAAATATCATTCCAACCCACTTTTTCACTCTATTTTTATACATCTTCGCCATCTCCTTCTAAAATTTTCTTTATAGATTTATAATTTTCAGCTTCACTTACTCCATAATTATAACCCCTTTTTTGATTTTCGACAAGTTTAGCATCAATTTTAAAATTATATGATGCAATTCCATTAAACCTTGTACAAGTTACTAATGAAATAATCTTATCTTTATCACTAACATCTATATCATATTTAAAATAGCTGTTTTCTATTGATTCTTTAATTTTATTTATTTTTTCTTTTTTTGTATAAGAAGTAGTATCCTTATCAATTTGGTAACTTGGAACTATCGTTACAGAGAAAATTTGATATAAATAATCTTTTCCTCCAACAGTATATTGTATATATTTATTATCCTGATTAAAATCATAATATATATAACTCATTAACTGTTCAAATCTAGTCATATTCTGATCTCCAATAATGGGTTTTCTAGAAACATTGCGAATATTATGACCAAATATAGCTAAATAATCTGTGAGATTTTCTACATGATTACTAGTCCATAGATAATCAAAATCTTTTTCATTCACATTACCATAATTTTCTATAATTGGATAATCAATATTTGTTCCTTGCACACGTAACCATCCAATTACATATTCATCCTTATATTTTTTCATTGCTTTTTGAACATTACTTGTCCGATCCTCTATCTGATATATTGGAATAAAATATTTTTTAAGATCAAATAATTTAATTAGACAATATATGATCAAAATAGTAAGAATGAAGAAAAGAATAATATATGTTGTTTTCCTATTTTTACCTCTTATACCGTTTTTCATAATTTACACCTTTATCCTAATAACTAACTTTATATGGATTTTCAAGAGTACCAGCACCACTAACGATAACTGCACTTTTCTTTAGATAAGCAGTAAATCTTGCCTTTGCACTTAACTCAATTTCATTCATTGAAGAATATACTGTACCATTATAGGATGATAAATATTTCATATCCCCATTAGTTGATTCTACATACCAAACAGAGTCAAAATATGTACTATACATTTCATACATACTAGGAGCAGCAAATTTAATGTTATATTTCTTAGTTGTCTTCTTTCCGGTATAAGTAGCTTTTTCTTTATAGATTGGAACATTTACATCATGTTTAGTAAATATACCAACTTTAATATTTTTACTAACATTATTCTCAATATAATATCCTATATTTTCTTTATTATTTGGATTATATTGATCTCCATCACCATATCCAACACTTTCTCCAAAAATATCATTAATAGAAATCACCTTTGTATATCCATCTACATTTGGTTCTACTATTCGATATGTTATTCCACCATACGTTATATATTCACCACTGTATCTTTTCGTTGTACTAGTACCACCTTTAGCAGTTTTGAAATCACCAATATCATATGGATTTGTAATTGATCCGTCCCCTGCTAAAATTTTAATTCCTTTTTTTAATATCAAAACAGGTCTTACATTAAAATTATAAGTTTGGTCATAATCCAAAAATTTTGAGTCTTGTCCAAAGAAGACACTTCTTACAGTCCATGCTTTTTTAGAATTTAATTGATCGCTTGTCCAATTAATTGTATCAGTATAAAGGTAACTTTCCCCCTCCTTTAAGCTTTTATTATACTCGTTTATTGATAAAAGTCCAACATTTTGTTTATTTTTTTCATTATCACAATTAACTTTACTGTCAACTTGTTCTTTACTAATGGTATCTTTACAAAATGAATAATGATTAACTAAATATTCTTTGGAATGATCTGATATATGACTATAATAATATTCATTTAACCATTTATCTACTGATTGGTAATCTACATGACTAATATTTTCATCACTAACAATCTTTACTGTACCATCAGCATTAACTCCAACTATTCTAAATAACTGTCCAGAAAATTTGATGTAGTTATTTACTTTTTTTCCTTTATATATTTGGTCATTGTCTGTTGCTTTTTTAACTGTCTCTTCTAAACTTTGAGATACAACTACTTTTCTCGTAACCTCTGTTTTATTTTCAAAACTATCTATTGCACTATAAGTAATCGTATAACTACCAATTTTACTAGTGTCAACATTATTTTTTATATGAACATCTTTAATATCCATTGTTCCATCTGTATTATCCCTTACTGATTCAATCCCAGGATCAACAAATTTACTATTTTTTTCTACTTCTATCGTTTCTTTTCCCTTTAGACGAATCTCAGGTCCTTTATGATCAATGCTAGAATTCATTACTCCGCATTTTAAATAAACATAGTATTTATATTCTCCTCCAATTTTTTTTACTTTAACCCAACTGTCCTTTCCACTGCAAGTATCTCTATTATATGCTGTTCTAAGATCGGTAATATACTTCTGATCAAGTAAAGTTCTAAGACTAACTGTCGTCAAATTTTTCTCATTGGGAAGTCTATTACTATTAATTTGAAAATATCTCTTACCAGCTTCCAACACTTTTCTTTCATTTGCATTAAAATGAATAAGTGGATAAATAATAATAAACCATAATCCCAAAGCGATAACTACTATTGTCATAATAATTGATATATTTTTTTGTATTTTATTCTTTTCCATAAATATCCCTCTTTACTTTATTTTTAATGTATATCTCTTATTCCTAAACGTATAAATGAGAGATATATTATTAGAATTTGCTACTTCATCACTTATACTAAGATAGATTTCTCTACCCTGATAATCCATTTCAATTGCATCAACAACATCTTCATACCTTACTTTACCACGATTATCTATATATTTAATTCTACCATAATCACGGGAAAAGTCAATAAATTCTTCCCCCTCAAAATCACTAGAAGAAAAGGAAAGTTTAAGAAGAGTTTTACCATTTTTGGCATTTACTATTTCCTGATGAGTAGCACATATTGTATCACTGGTGCAATAATATCGGTTATAAGAAAAACTCTTTCCCATCTCAATATTATTAATCACTATTTCTTTTTTTAATGAAGAGGCATATCGAAATTCTATTTTATCTTCTATCTTATATATTCCTGCATCCCCTATCTCAGATAAATCAATTATATTTAATTTAATTTTTCTTAGATAACTTCCTCTCTTGCCACCTAGTTCTTGATAGTAAAGAACAAATCGATTATTATTCAAATTCTCTTTTACTTTATAAACCAAATAAAATTCTCTCTCTTTTCCTGATGCAAGACTAAGTTTGGAATCTCCTGGACTACCAAGATCAGTAAAATAAGTATTATAATATGTGGTAAAGGTTTTATCAGAGGCTCTGTTCATTAAATGAAACCGACTAAGATTAGGTTCTACTTTTTTTGTATAATTATTTTTAATATTCATAACTAATATAACAAATTTATTTCCTTTTTCTATTTTATTACCTGCATAATCTTTATCAGTAATATAGCTTTCTTTAATTGTAATATGATAAATCCCCGCATCAAATCCTACTCCTTGCTTATAAGATTTATTTAATACTCCGAAGTAATAATAAGAATATCCCACCATAATTAAAACTGATGCGCAAATAACAATATTACTAACAAATTTATGTTCTTGATAAAAGTAATAGAGGTTTCTTTTTAGACGATTAACTACTCTTTTTACTGAATGTTGATCAACATCCAAATCAAAACTAATTTCAAACTCTTCTTGATCTTCACTACTTAATTCTAAAAATTCTTCATCACTAGTAAAATTAAATTTCTTGATATCTAATCCACAAATACGAATAATTAAAAGTCCAAAAATAACATATTGAATATATTTACAAATATTAAGCATATCTTTATAAATCATTACTCCACTAATAGAAGTTTGAGTGCTATAAGATGAAAAATATTTAGATACTAAGATTACACTAATTAATAAAAAAGAGTATTCTCCTATGTAAGCCAAATATATTTTCCAAGGTTTATCTTTCTTACGTAGTAAAACAAGTAATAAAACACTACTAACAATAACCAGTAAAACTGCTAAATAAAAGAAAATTCCTGTTTTAGAAGAAAATGATTCTAAAGAGGCACTATAAGTACCAAATTGAATATAATCTTTAATAAAACTTGTCATACTATTTACTTTTAAGTAAATAAAAATACAAAGTAAAAAAATAAAAATATGTATCTTTTTAAAGTTTTTAATTAAAAAAGCATACGGTTTTCTAAATACCATAAATAGACCCCTTTCTCTACTTTTCTTTATTATATCTTACTTTACTATTTTTTTAAAGATATGTTATAATTTTTTATAAGAAAAGAGGTAAAAATGAAAAATCAAAAAGGAAAACTAGCTATCATATTAGCAATAATTTTTCTGATGACAGGTTGTAAAAGTCATTTAGAGAGAATTGACTATCAAGATTTAAAAGAAAAGGTAAAGCAGGAAGAAACTTTTATCTTAGAAATTACTCAAGAAAATTGTAGTCACTGTGAAGAATTTACTCCTAGATTTAAAAGTATATTAGATACTTATCAGATTAAAGCTTATAATCTAAATTTGACTTATTTATCTAAAGATGATTATGATGAATTAAATCAGGATTATAACATTGAAGGAACACCTACTACAATATTTTTTAAAAAAGGAAAGGAAATGATCAGTAGCAGAATAAATGGTAGCACTTCAGATAAAAAGCTAACAAATACGTTAAAAAGATTGGGATATATTGAAAAATAAAAAGCCAAATTTTTCTATTTGAAATTTTTGACTTTTTTTATTAACCATTTATATCATTTCTCAGATTTTAATACAAGAACTTTTTCCTTTATATCTTTATCTTTTTGTAACATTATAGGTAATTTATCGTATTCATGTTCTAATTGACTTCTTAACTGTGCCATCTCTGTTGTTACCTCATCAAAACTTTTATTTAATGTTAAAGATTTTTGTTTCTTTTCCTTAATTTCAAGCTTATGATCTTTTATCTCATTTCTTAAATCTTTTAATTTAGTTTTAGATAATTTTTTTAAGGCAAGTAAATCTATTGAAATAATTAAAACTGAAGAAAAAATTGCACTTAATGACCAAAGATTTGGTCTATCAACCTTTCTAGAAACACTTTTATCTTGAACTTTCTTAGTAATTACATACTTGCTACCAGAATACTGTTCACTTGGTTTATCAGTTGTAGTTTCTACTACTTCTTCTGATATAGAAATTTTATCTTTAAGCATTGGATTTAAATAATCCTCCAAATCATCATAAATATTATCCAAGCTACTTAAATCATAACGATAAACATTTCTTTTATACTTATCTCTATAATATCCTGGTTCTTCCCATTGAGAATACTCAACTAGTGAAATACTATTTGACGTACTACCACGAAATTCTACATCGGAATCTATACTAGAGTCACTAGAATCATAGGTTGTAGTTGTTGTTTCATATTCCGTCTTTTGAGTAAGATTTCTAGAAATAATTATACTACTTAATACACCACATCCAAGTAATCCTAAATTAAATAATAGATGTAGTTGTTTTCTAAGACGTGATAAACGAAATTTATTAATTTGTATTTTTAATCCATCAATACTTGCTAAACAATCATTATATTGCGATTTTATAACTATTTGTTGATCACTTTTAATTACAAATTGATTATACTGTTTAAAAAACTTATCTCTTATTTCTTCAATAAAATCAGCGTTCGAATTCTTATTTAATAAAATAAGTACGTCCTCATCAAGGTAAGAATAAGAATCAAAAGAATTTTTTTCAACTTCCTGAATTTTAGTAATAAAGTCAGCATTTTTATTTTCTTCTCCGATGTGAGCAATATCCTCCTTTATCAATTCAGATATATAAATAGAATCCGTTCTACTACTCTTAACTTTATTAAGCAAAAGACTAGCATTTCTATAAACAAGTTCCAATCTCATCATCTTATAAACAACTTGATAAACTTTTTCTACTAAACTTTTTTCAATTTCATAATTAATAGATGTAGAAGTCCTCAATTTCCCTAAAAGTTCTAACGTTTCTTGAACAAATCGATCTATATTTTCATCATCAACATTCTTAATATTAGATTCTAATTGTTCACAAGTAATTTTAATTCTATAATAATTATCATATTCCAAAACGATATAATCATCAATCTTTTCTATAGATTTTATCGCTCTTGTATAAATATCTACTACAGAGTCTTGTAAAAAAAGATTAGAGTCTTCCTTATTAAAATCAGCATAACTCTTTTTGATTTCTAAATTAGTTTCATCTTCAATTTTTGCAACAGCATTAGAATAATCAATTGTACTCATCCCAAGTGCATTTAACCGTTCAATATTCTGCTTTAATTTAGTTAATCTAGCATTATATTTGATTGCCATATCCTCCATAACAACTTCACTTCCTCTGATAAAAGTATTTATATTATATCATAAGTACTTGAAAATACTATACTTACTTTTCTAAATAATCTATTCCCTTATGGGGCTCATTTAAACACAAATCATTATAATTTTGTTGACGAAGCACCTCATAAATAACAACTGCACAACAATTAGAAAGATTAAGAGCTCGTACATTACTAGTCATTGGAATTCTCATACAATGATCCAAATGATCTTTAAGAATCTCTTTAGGCAGCCCAGTTGATTCCTTTCCAAATATAAAGTAAAGATTCTTATTTTCTAAATTAGAATAATTAAAATTAGTATGAGGAACATGTCCATAGCGAGTAAAAAAGTAATACTCTCCTTCTTTGTTTTTATCTAAGAAATCCTGAAAATCTTCATAAATATAATAAGTTAACTTATCAATATAGTTGACTCCACTTCTTTTTATATGGCGATCATCTAAAACAAAACCTAATGGTTTAATTAAATGTAAAATTGTATCTGTTGCAACACAGGTTCTCATAATATTGCCTGTATTTTGTGGTATTTCTGGTTCAAATAAAACAATATGATTCATATAGTCACCTCAATAATATACTTCTTTCATTGAAATATATTGTAACATAACCATAAAATAATTTCTATAAAAGGATTATAACAAAAAAAGAAATTTGTTTAAAATAAACAACTTTCTTTACTTCTCTTCCTTTCCAATATGATGCAGTTCAATAAATTGACTAACTTTAGTAATAGTAAGACTATTTTGATTATCACCTTCTATAAAGGCAGTAACCTTTCCATCAGTAAATTCAACAAAAGCAGGATAATGCTCGGTTAATTTTACTTTATAATGATACTTTTCATTAAACTCAGAAACAAACTGTTTCATATCTACATCGCTTAAATTTAAATAAATAATATTATTTTGTAAATTTTCTTTTTCAATCAGTTTTTTAAAATCCCTTTCAAAATTACGGCAATGATCACTACTAGAAGTACACATATAAACTACGCAATTTGGATTTTCCATTACATAATGATCAAGTTCAGCGGAGGTTATTTCATAACTTAAAGTTCCTCGAATAATAGGAGTTTCTTTTTTATAATCTGAATAAACCTGATACCACCTACAAATATAGAATACAAGAAATACCATAACAAGAATAATAAAAGCTAAAATGAAATAATTCTTTAACTTTATCGTTGTATCAGAACTCATTTCTTTTTTCATTATAACGCCTCCCATCTATCTATAATTAGTTTAGCACAAAATTAGTAAATTGATAAGCTTATTTTAAATATTTATAGTGATATCTTCTATTACCATGATACTCCATATTTTTAATTAAAATTTTATTATCTAAAATATGGGTATTTACTCCATCAAAATAAACTGGATAGTTTCTTTTTTTTGAATCGACAAGCCTATATTCTTTATTGATATTAATATCTAAAATATTTCCTTTAATCAGCATTAACTCTATCCTATCTAAAAAAACAACTTCTACATTTGGATAAAATCCAAAGATATCATAAAACTTTTTAATTAAAAAGGAAATTTCAGAATCAGTTAGTTCAACACTTAAACTAACACAAGAATAACCAAGTCTATGTAAATAATAAACACTATAAATATTTGTTACATTAAAAGAATAATTACTAATTGAACATTTTGGATATTGATACTCATGAACTAAGGATCTCTCTTGAATTTCTTCATCTATTGTATTTTCTCTTTCAATATAATATATGTTTTTATGGTCTTGATATTGATGAAAAAGAGAAATATCTTTAACATATATTCTTTGGTAATGAAGACAATTAAGTAGTTCCCTTTCATTATCTACAATAATGGTATCATATTTAGTACTTGTAACTGCTAACTGTTCAAATTGGGGTATCCTTTTCTTTTTTCTAATTAATGATAATCTAGCTTCATTTAGATAAGCAATACATTTTCTCCTTAACTGATTAAGATTTTTAACAGGAATAAACAAATTATCATCAATATCTATTTGAATATTATTAATCTCATAAACTGTATTTCCCAGTTTAGAAAGTTTTTCTTTAATTATTTCTTTACTAAGAGAACTATTTTTAGCTAGGTCACAGAAATCACCTTCACAAAAGATTTGATGAATTCCATCACTTACTTCCATACTACATTTTTCTAAAGCATGAGCTTTAAAATGGATATTAATAGGAACTTTTCTTAATGGATAATTTAATAATTCATTAGATAAATACTTACTACTAGTTAGGTAGACATCATCTTTAATCTTTAAATTAATATTATTTTTAATATAGCAAATATCTTTGCAAGAAGATGTTAAAAGATGATTTTCATTATATAAAAAATTGACAATCATTCCTTTTTTACTATTAGAAAAACGTATTCCATCTTCTTGATGAAGAATATGATCTAATTGGATTTTTATTTTATCTTTAGAAATACTAACTACTTTACCTATCTTTAATCCTATATGGTTAGGGCTCTTAGAATTAATTAATGAATCTTGAAATAAATTTCCTGTTGTAAACTCTCGATGAAATAGTATTTTTAATCTTTCAATATCATAATCAGTATAGGCTTTTCCATCAATAATATTGCGATAAAATTTTGTCACAAAGTAAACATATTCAGGACTTTTCATTCTACCTTCTATCTTAAAACTTTTAATATCACTATCTAAAAGTTTCTGAAACATCATACTTGTATTTAATTCTTTAGTACTCAGTAAATAGCCTGATTTTATAAATTGTTCTTGGTCATATAATTCGTAAGGTAGACGGCAACATCCTGTACATTCCCCTCTATTTCCAGATCTTGATCCTAACATACTAGAAAATAAACAATTGCCAGAGTAACTAATACATAAAGCTCCATGAATAAAGACTTCTTTTTCAATATCAATATTAATTTTTTTTATTTCATCAATTGTTAATTCTCTAGATAAGACTACTCTTTTAACTCCCATATCTTTTAAAAGTTGAATCGTATGAATATTACTATTATTAAACTGGGTAGAAGCATGAATTTCAATATCCTCATATATTTCTAATAGATAGGAAATCATACCAAAATCTTGCATAATAAAAGCATCTATTCCTGTATCATACAAAAACGAAACAAGCTCTAAAAAGGAGTTCACTTCACTATCTTTAATTACTGTATTGAGTGTTACATAAAGTCTAACTCCATATAAATGACAGAGTTTAATCGCCTCTGTAATTTCCTCTTTTGTAAAATTAAGAGCAAACTTTCTTGCTCCAAATTCTTTCATTCCAACATATATCGCATCAGCCCCACCATGAATGGCAGCCTCTAAACTTTTCATATCTCCTGCTGGTGCAAGTAATTCTTTCATCTACAAATCACCAACTTTATATTAAATAAAACAAAAAACTAAAGATTATTCTAATCAAAAAGAAAAATACAAAACCAACCGCTGCCCATTTAATTATTCCATTTGCCTTATTTGGGGCCTTATCTTTGGTAACAGCCCATAATACTAATCCCATAATAGGAATTAAGAAAGAAAAAATTTCAAGTAATAAACTCTCTTGATCATCTTCTGCAAGATATCCACTTATTACTTTCTTCCCACAAAATGGACAAGTATTTAGATTATACTCAATCTTTTCTCCACAATGAGAACAATACACCTTTCTAACTTTGTTTTCTACTTTAGTACCACAACTAGAACAAAATTTACTATCCTTTTCAATTTCTTTGCCACATTTTTTACAATACATCCTATATTCCTCCTATACCACTAAAAATAAAAAGAAACATGAGTAAAATAAACAATACAAAAAGGGCAAAAAGAATTCCAGTACTAACAATAGATAAGACTAATGCTGTATGAGCTCGTTTAGGATATTCATCCTTACTAATCATCCAGATGACAATTCCAACAAAGGGAATGAGAAGAGAGACTAAATAAATGAAAAAGTTCTCCACTGAATCATTATTATGATCGCAATATCTTTTATACAACTCGTATCCGCAATTTGGACAAATATTGGAATTTTTATCTATTTTTTTTCCACAATTTCTACAATAAAACTTTTCCTTTTCTCTACTTTGAACTACTTGTTTTTCTTTCTCCAATTTCTTTTTATCACCATGGTCAACTTCTACTTTATTGCCACATTGATTACAAAATTTACTTTCTTTTTTTATTTCTTTACCACATTTTTTACAATACATATCTCTCTCCTAATTAACATTTATTTACTATAAATTGTTTTCCCTCTATTATCAAGGCAATTAAATTTAACATGATAAGTATAAGTATTCGTGTCTTTTTGCATTTTTATTATAACATAAGCACCACTGTTAGTGGTATCAATCTTAAACTTAGGGTCATTATACTCCTCTAAATAGCCAAGATGGATTAATTCATTTACTGTTAACTTATAACCAGAAGATTCAACTAAATCATAATAATCTTCCTCATTTTCTAGTAAATCTGGTCCTTCTTTTTGAATGTAACTTTTACTAGCTAGAACAATTGCACTTTCATAATGTTTGCAGGAAGTAGTATTATTGGAACTAATCGCATTCATTATGGAAGGAAAAGCCATCAATGAAATCAATCCCATAATAACAATGACTGCAATTAATTCCACTAAAGTAAAGCCCGTAATATTGATTTTCTTCATATTAGTGCCTCTTTTCTGAAATTAATAATTAACAAGAACAAACCGGGAAGAACCTGCCTCAAAACCA
>CANRVH010000028.1 GCA_947643225.1 uncultured Clostridia bacterium | reverse complement strand
CGACTTATTGCTTTTTTTGTACCCAAAAGGTGTCACATCAATTGTAATGCTACACAAATCTTTCAATTTTTTTATTGAAACATATTGACATCAAGAAAACAATGATGATATAATTTATTTGTCGTCTGTAATTGATGATGATTATTATGGAGGAATACCCAAGTCTGGTTGAAGGGACCGGTCTTGAAAACCGGGAGGTCATGCAAGTGGCGCAGGGGTTCGAATCCCTTTTCCTCCGCCATATTTATATCGCGGGATGGAGCAGTTCGGTAGCTCGTTGGGCTCATAACCCAAAGGTCAGAGGTTCAAATCCTCTTCCCGCAACCATTTGGTCTCGTGGTGCAGCTGGTTAACACGTCTGCCTGTCACGCAGAAGATCGCGGGTTCGAGTCCCGTCGAGACCGCCATTTATTTGGCTTCATAGCTCAGTCGGTAGAGCAAGGGACTGAAAATCCTTAGTCCTATATTCTATCACAAATATAAGAACCCCTTATATTAAAAGAGCTTGAGATAAATTAAGGTATGCTTAAATAAATTGTTATGGACAATTTATGGACAGAAATGCACAATTGCATTTATTCCTATTTTCTCTCATTTTGATTTATTTAAGTATTTATGGCTTCATAGCTCAGTCGGTAGAGCAGAGGACTGAAAATCCTTGTGTCGCTGGTTCAATTCCCGCTGGAGCCACCATAATTGTAAGTAAAATCAACGCTTTTAATATAAGCGTTGATTTTTTGTCCATAAATTTCTGTCCATAAGCCCTAATTTTTGTCCATAACTAGAATTGAGGTATTTATGTTTGAAGAATTGATTGGAAAAAAGGTAAAATGCAGTAATTTAGATATCATATCATTTATGTATCCTAATTTTTTAATTGTTGATAAAAATGATTTTAAATTTATAAGAAGTCCATTTATTTATATAGGAAACAAATGCAACTTCCCTCTTCTTAAAAATAAGAATATTCCTTATTTAATTGTTGATAAAGAGGGAGATTATGATTTAGATAATAGATATGTATTAATAGAATTGGCTTGTAAAAAGAATAATATTAGTATTCCAAAAAACTTATATTGGGTAGAGTTACTTTCATGGAATGAGTTTTATAATATATTCAAATTATTATGGGTTACTGGAATTTTAAAAATCGAAAGTGAATTTAATAACATTAATTTTTTAAGTAAAGTCTTAGAAAATTTAAAGTACCCTCCTGTTATTTTACATTATTATTTTAAATATTTAGAACAAATAGATGTTTATCAGTTTGCTTTAGATTTATTAAATTTTATACATAATGCTAAAACTAAAAACGCTTTTTCTACCAAAGTAAAGAATAATCAAAAAATGTTTTTGAGTTTATACAAGAAAAATGTATCATTTGCTTGTAAGAATTTATTATATTCTACTATTGAGAACAAAGAACTTAGAGTTTATAACTTTTTAAGTGATTTATTCTTCGGAGAGAAAGGAGTTTATATTTATCATGACTAATCAGGAATATGTAAAATCAAGACTAATTAAAGCCAAAGAATTTAAAACGAATATAGTAATAGGAAAAGCTGTAAATGTATTTAAAAGTATTTATGAAGGAGATTGTTATAATATCAATACTGAAAAAGAAGTAAAATCATTTATAGATTATTGGTCAGTACCTAATAATGAGGTTTTAGTTTTTGAAGATTTATCTTTGATGTCACTACAAGTTCAAAAGTATTTTCTAAAATTTCTTGAAGATCCACCCTCTCCAATAATTATATTAGCAAGTGAAGATAATATTTCTCCCATTATATTAAGTAGATGTATGAATATTGTAAAAGTTGAGGAGAATTTTCCGGAGAAAAAAGTATCCATAGAAGAATTTATTGAAAATGAAAAAGACACTAGCAAAGGAATATGTGAAGAATACTATTATTATCTTAATAATCCATTGGTAGCTAAAGATTATTCGGAGGAATTTATAGATGCTTGTCTTATGAATTTTGAATATGAGTAATTATTTTAGAACTTTACCTATTTTAGATAAAGTTTAGTAGTCGATTTTGTCTCAAGTTGTTGGTAAAATATTTCAAGTGTGGTAACATATTACTCAGGGGAGATGGAACTAAAATGATAAAACCATTAGAACAAACAAGTTATATAATGTTAAATGACAAAGAAATAATGTTTATAGTAGGAAAATCAAATGTAGGTAAATCTACTTATCTAGCAAAAGAAGCATATTATGCAAGCAAAAAGCATAAAGTACTCTATTTCAGTTTAGAAATGGATAAGGAACAATTATTCAAACTTTATAGTGAACAAAGGTTAAGTAATGAGAATATAACAATTATTGATAAAGCACCACTTATAGTAGAAGATATAGAAAGCTATATAAAAGAAGATACCGATTATATTTATATTGATTACTTTAATCTACTTGATTCTAGTAAAATATTTGAAAATGATGCTGATAAAGCAAAATATATACTTGATAAACTAAAAGATTATACAGAACAATATAATATAAAATTCTTAATTATGAATAATCAAGATTCAAATAGCACAATCGATGAAACAAAAGAATTTTATACATCAGATACTTATACAGATGTAGAGTGTGTATGGGTATTATTAGAAGATACAATGACTAGAATTAAATAGTCTTTTTTCTTTGTCTTAATATTTTTGATTGATATAACATGGTTCAATCCTATTACTACTATTCCTTTTGTGGCACACAGTTGGTTTATAGGGGGAATAAAGTTGATATAAAAGAAATATGTATCACTTTTTTCAAAAACTTTGTTATAAACTGGTATTCTATTTCTAGTTGTGGTAACATTTACTTGAGGTGTTTATAATGGAACAAAAAAAATCTTTTATTTTATTAAAACAAGATATAATTGATAATTGTATTAATTCATTAACAGGCAATGATTATATCAATTATGGTAATACTAATAACTATCAACAAAAAATACTTATAACTAATATAGGAGCTTATTATAATGCTGTAGAAAATATGAATGAACATTTTTTCTGTTTAGAGAAAAGTAAGAGTACTTATATGAGTGTAGATATTTTAATAGCAACAGCTGTTCATAATCCAACTGCGATTATAAAAAGATTTTCAGAATTAGACCTCTTAATTGTTTATGATGTGCAATATTTAAGTGGTACTCCTAAGACACAAGATAAATTTATTCGTATCTTACAAAATTTAATTGATAATGATAAAAAAATTGTTTTAATTGGCAATGTTAATCCTGAAGATTTATCATTAAAAAAAGAATTACTTGATATAATTGATAAGCTAAATGTAATTGATTTAACAAAATAAATTTAAAGTACGAGATTTTAGGGTTCAACTACTGTTGGTACTCTTTTTGTTATAAACTGGTATAATATTTCAAGTTGTGGTAATATTTACTTGAGGTGTTTATCAATGAATACTACTAATATAGAAAAGTTACCTGTTAATAAAACAACTTCTTTCTTCTTAGAATATAAACCAACAATAGATATCCAATATGCTAAATCTCTTGTAGGAAAATTAATATACTTTACATGGACTTATTTTGAAAATGGAACAGATAAAACAAGAGAAGAACTATCAGGAAAAGTGCTTGATTTTCAAGATAACAAACTAAAAATATATACTCATTATGTAACAATATTAGAGGAAGACTTAAATAATAA
Organism: uncultured Clostridia bacterium; assembly: GCA_947643225.1. Lineage (GTDB taxonomy): Bacteria > Bacillota_I > Bacilli_A > RF39 > UBA660 > UBA2730. The sequence goes on along the minus strand of CANRVH010000028.1, from coordinate 17,211 downwards.
AAGTGACCTAAAGGATAACCCACTTATACACGATATACCTATCAATGATATAACCCATGTTTCAGAGTTTACTAATTATAAGTTTGAAGGTTGGGAAACTCTACCAGATGATTATTATGGAAACATTTATAAAATTACTAATATAGAAGATGTAACAATAACAGCAATAACTTATGACTTTGATGGTATCAATGTATATTTGATGATTAGAGAAAGCGACAAAACAGGCGAAGAAATTGTACGAAGAAAGTATCCTATTAGCTTAATTAAAGAGTTTTTAGAACAATAAAGTACATTAAAGTTTTTTATTTTTGTGAATGGGATTGTAATTAACGAATTTCTGTTTTAAATATAAAATGGAGGTAGTTAATTTATGAAAAAAGAGAACAAAGAAATTGATGATTTAGGACAACAAGTAAAAATAATTTATGAAGAAGATATACCTAAAATGGTAAAAGTACTAAGTAAAGGAGTATGGCTGGAGCAAGTTCCATCACTATTTATTGAACTATTAAGTAGTAGTAAAAGAAGAACTATTGAAACAATTAAATATGCACCAAATATTTACTTTCAATTAAAAAAGGAATTTCAAATTGATAAGCAAGTTATCAAAGCAACTATTCGATCGTTTGAACATCATAATAAAATTGATGAAATAATTATAGATGCAATTCCACTTATAAGAAGAACCAATTTTACTATTGAAGAAAGAAATATTGATATAGAAGATTATTATAAAAGAAATTATATTAAGCATTATGCGAATCTTATTGTAGATAATATTGCCACCACTTATTATGTGTTAGGGAATAATCACAATATGACCTATAGTGAAATATTCTCATCATCAGAAGATACATTCTATCTTACAAAAGAAGAAAATAACATTATAAATAAGTTAGTCAATGATAAATTGAGAAGTAAATACAAATTGAAGATTATTTCAAAAGACAATGATAGTATTTTACAACTTCAAAAGATTAAATAAATAATGCTAAAACCATGTTATAAAAAAGAAATTTTATTTTTTGTTGAATAGGGTTGTAATCATATTTTTTATATGGTACATTAGTTTCAGTAGTCTACTGGTAGGCTATATTACCAGCATTTCAGCACAGAATAATCAGCTTATGTACGAGAGGATAACTCATGAAAAAGCATTATAAAGAAGAAATTAAAGAAAACTAATAACACGAAGTAAAAAATTAAAAGAAGAAAGAGAAATAACACTACTAAAATTAAAACAAAGAAGAAGAAAACTAAGAGAAAGAAAAGTAAGAAAAGCAGAGATTTATTAAATTATTAAATTAAACTAGTTAGAAAGGTAAAACTACTAGTACCATTCAAAGATGTTTGAGAAAGTAAAGACTACAATCCTCATACACAGGTATAAAAAACACGAGTCGGTGTAATCCTTATTCCGAATTGGTAGAATCGACCATATATTCACAATTAGAATAGTAACAAGGATGTAGTACAGTTTATCAGTACTTCCTCCAGTTATAGTAAATACATAACAATTATATCCTCTATCCTTTAATGGTATGAGGATATTTTATATACCCATTAACTAATCAAAATAACATACTTTGATAAATGGTTCACATTTTTGGAAAGTAATTAGTTGTGTGGTTTATACTACTTATCCATTTAAGACCTCACAATTGGTCTAAAACTGGTTAATAACTTGGTAATCTTTAAAAGATATATCTATAATTTTATGAAAGGACTTATTCCAATGAAATCATGGCTTATACAATTTGAAAATAAGATAAACAAAACAAGAATGACTATTTATGACAATGGTCTAGTTTATGGAACAGGAAGAAATGAGAAACTCTTTATTCTCTCTCGCTCTTCTGTAGAACAATTAAAAGATATTATCAACGAGAATATGTATATGTTTAAAACATTAGAATATCAAAGCGATGGATGTTCTCCTATAGTATTAAGAGTAAATGATACCAGTAGGAAACATAGAAACATTAAAATTTGTGTTTGGGGTAAAATAGAAAGACTTCTAAACATAATTATGGACGAAAACAATCATATTAAAAATTTTTATTAGGGTCTTGTATCTAATTTCAGATTGTGTGTAAAATATAATTAGCAATCGTTTTTCAAAAACAAAAAAAGAAATATAATAATACTATATAATATAGATACTTTATGTTTATATAATATGGTATATTTCTCTACTTATGATCTGTTAAACCTTTTACATATGCTTCTACTAATTTCTGTTTATCCTTAGGTAAAGAAGAAATATTATTTATTAGTATGCTTAATTCAGAATCCTTACTTAATGAATTAAGCTTTTCTATTGGTAAAGGATTATCAGCTCTACCTAAAAGAAAATCTATATTACAATTTAAGTAATTGGCGATTGATACAAGATTCGTAACACTAGGAAGCTTATTTCCGTTTATGTAAGAATTGATGGATGAATCACTTATACATGCGTTCATTGCTAGTTTAGTTACCGAGTAATCTTTGGAGTCAATTAACTTCTTCATATTACTCATGTTTATAGTCTCTCTTACTGCATCATAATGTTCTGTATTATTGATAATCACTTATATCACCTCAATATAATTTTAACAACTAGAAAGCAAAATAAATTGCACTGGAGGTATTGTGTAAACTACTTCAAGCATGATATTATTAACTTGAGGTGGTAGAGATGAAAATACAAATGTATAGTCCTATCAAGGAAGAAGCAGGCGTTATAATGGCTTTTTCCAAGTTGCATGAGGAGTTAGGATTTCCTAAACTTGTTCCTTCCTCTGCACGAGGCTTTGATATTGACGATATTGAGTACAAAGGTAAAAGAGTAACAGTTGAGTTTGAGTATCTATCAGAAAACTTTATTAGTCATGGTCATATGGAACAAATGAAAGATGGGAGAAATTATGTCTTAGTTTGTTATGAAGACAATTGTAGTATTCTACAGAAATTACGAGAGATTTATAATAAGACTAACCTAGAAGTAATTGAGTTAAAGAACTATATTGAAATAAAACCAGATATTATTTCAGATGATGAAGATTCAATAGAATACATTGTACTAAACTATAATCCATATATGGCAGGACTTCCTATTGATTCTTGGAAATCAGCTAACGTATATGGTATCAATGCACAATTTTCAAACAATCATATTACCGCTGGTAGTAAGATCCTATTTAAGCAAGGAGACTTTATTGTTGCTAGATGTGAAGTAGTAAAATATGAAACCTACGAAACTCCACAAAACGATAACGAATGGCGATTACTTCAAAATTTATATAACTATCCTTTAGGTTTATATAATTTAACATTAGAGGAAGTAAAAGAAAATATGGCACATGGTTATATATTCTATGACTCCTTTACTACATTTGATGAAAGAAAGGTCTCATTTAGTAAAGCATTACCAGACAGAAATATGGGACATCAAGGTATGATAAAAATAACAAGAGAAGACTATTATAAGTTGATGGGGTATTAGATATGAAGAAGAAAAAGGTAGTGTTGATAGTAGGATTTGTCATACTAGGAGTACTCGTTCTAAGTTTAAGTGGATATATTGTCTACGATAAACTATTATCGAAAAACGTAGGAACTATAAGCAAGAAAACAAGTAATTATAATATCGATGATTATATAACAGTTAAAGATTTTAATTATTATACTAATGTAGATGGTCAAGTTAAAAAATTGGAATTTAAAAACTTACCAGCTACTCTAACATCAGAGTTCTATAATAAGCACAGTGAATTTACAAATAAAATGTCTGGATCTGCTGAATATTCAAACACCAATTTATCTAATGAGATTTTCTATGATATATCAGGTAATGTATTATCCGTATATGAACTAGATGAATCATATCTTATAGAATATCCTTATGGCGGAGAGCAAGGCCCAATGGATTATACAACATATGATTTTTATAGCATAAATATCAATTTGGATGAGCAAAAAATAATAACGAATCAGGAATTATTGGAGATGTATAAAATAAATCCTTCCGATGTATTTGAGAAAATTTTAAATGATATAGCAGATTTACATAAGGATGATGGACTTCTAATACCAACTGATAGTCAAGCGTTTGATAATATGTCCAGTAAAGAGTTCAAGAAAAATATAAATAAATATATAAAACAGATTAACAATAGATTTGATAAAATCGTATTGTATGTTAGAAATAATAATGTTTATGTTGCTTACGATGAAGAAGATATAGTCAGGCTTATTGGCTTAGAGGCTCAAACACGTTATGCAGCAGTTGAATCCGATATAGAAACCCATGTCTTATCTCTTGGTAATATAGAATATGATAAATCAAAAGAAAAAGCTAATATAGAGAATAATCCAAATTATGAGCATGATCCTTATAATGCAAATGACTCAATCTTAAATAAATTTCTAGTTGCTCCGATGGTAGAATGTCCTAATAAAACTTTAGGAGAAACCATTAAGGAATTTAATACATACGAAAATTTATCAGCAATTTATAAAATGACTAAAATACAAGATAAAGATTACCTTAAATTAAAAACGATAGGACCTAGTGATACTATGATTGCTATAGTTAGTTTAGATGAAGATGGTAAAGCATTTTTAGCGGAAGCAGAATCAGAATCTATTAAAAGGAATCTTAGTGATCCTGATGAGATTTCTCTATACTCAGTTTTAGCAGGAACTAAAATGTTATGTAATTAGTTAAAGGAGAGGTAAAATGAAGAAGTTATTTATATGTATATGTTTTGGTTTAACGATTATTGGAGTTACAGGATGTAGTAATGATGAGCAATCAAGCGAAAATGGAACTTCTAAGCAAATATCAGGTTGTTTTATTCCAGAAGAAGGAGCAAGCAGTTATAATACACGTAAAGTTACTAAAATGTGTATATCTGGAGATAATGTTACTTTATATGTAAATGGAGCGAGTGATGAATTTTATGCTCAACACCTTCCAAATCAAAATCCTAAAATGGTATATATATCAAATCAATATACTGATTTGTTTGCTTGCAAAGAAGTTAGGGATTCAAACAATATAATATGTAAAATAGCAGATGATGCATCATATGTTGAGTGGATAAAACAGTAAACTTAAAGAATTAGATTAACTTGCTTAATGCAAGTTTTTCTTTTGCTCTAAAATCCGCCACTATCATGTAATAACTGTCTAGTAGTTGGCAGTATTCAAAAGAAATTTGTTTATTATTGGTATTTTTTGTCATTATATCTTGTAATTAAATTTATTTGTGTCAGACTTCAAGGTACGAACTTTTGTTTATGTTCGTGATTGGAGGTGAAACTATGAAATGGATTTATGATGACGGGGGAAGAAGTAAGTACTTTAAAGGTACAACAGGTGATTGTGTATGTCGTGCAATTGCAATAGCAACAGGTAAAGATTACAAAGAAGTTTATAATTTAATAAATGACTACATAAAAAAAGAACAACTTGATGAACTATATGTTGAAAATGCACGCATTGGAGTCAGTAAAGAAGTAAGTGCTAAGCTTCTGGAGTCATTAGGGTGGAAATGGATTCCATGTATGATATTCGGAAAAGGATGTTCAACCCACCTTCGAGATGGGGAGCTACCTAAGAAAGGAACTTTGATCGTTTCAGTATCAAAACATCTTACATGTGTGAAAGACAATATTATCTATGATACTTTTGATCCGTCTAGGTCAGGGAACCGCTGTGTTTACGGATTTTGGACTAAAAAAGAGGTGAAATAATGGAAGGATATCAAAGAATTAAAGACTTTTATTTAGAATTTAAGAATGAAAATAAAGATAATGCTTTAATAAAAATAGTAACATATCTTATGAAACAACAAAATATGAATGAGTTATATCTTAAAGAGGAAAAAAATCTTAAAGAAATGATGCAATATATTAAAGACCAAGCAAAGGAAAAAGCTGTGAATAATGTTGCAGTTATTGAAGATAACAATGTTTATGAATGGGCAATTACCTATTTTACTAAAAGTAATGAAGAATTAGGAATTAATAAAATTACACCAGTAAAAACTACAACTAATAATACTAAAACAACTAAGAAAGAAGACACAGATGAGAATCAGTTAGAGTTGGATATTTAGTATGTATGTTAAGAAAAAATATAGAAGATTATTAGATTTAACAAATCAACAATTTATTATTCCTAATTCATTTCAAAAATTTATTGAAGAAAAAGAAAAGTTGCATAACTTGGTTATTAAAAGTAAAAACAATCAATGTTGGTGTACTTATTGTAGTAACGAATTTACTTCGAAAATAAGGGTAAATAACGTTGTCAAATGTCCTAATTGTAAACAGAAATTACTAGTTAAATCGGATAGATTGACAAAATACTCTTTCAAAGATAATTTGCAACTTTTGGATAAGATAGAATATACATTCGTTTTAAGAACTTTTGAATTATATTCATCTTATGATGGTAGTAAAATGAAACATTCTATAACAGAATTTATGAGAACATTTATTGAAGATGGAGAGGCAAATGACTTTGTTAGTAATAATGTCAGTAATCATATGGGATATATGTATGTTCAACATTATTCTAATAATAAAGGTTGGCATGGTAGAAACCATCGATGGGCTTATCGCGATGTTACTGGTATGGTATCTCCTTATAACATTAAGAGTTTACTTAAAAATACAGATTTAAAGTATTCTCAATTAGATAAATTTATTGCAAAAACTGATTATATTGATTTTATATATTATTTTAATTTAGCACATTATCCTATTTTTGAAATGCTCGTAAAAATGAAGTTATATAATTTAATCCGTGATGCTAGTAAATTTTATGGAGGTAAAAATTTTCAAGAAATATTTGGATTACCTAAAACCTATTATCCTTTTATGAAAAAACACAATATAAATTATGAGCAATTAAAGGTTTTACGATTATTAAAAAAAGAAGATATTAGACTTATAAACAAGTTAGTAGGTTTTCACAATTTAGAAGAATTATCAAGATATGTAGATTTAGAAACAGCTTATTATAAGGTACTTAGAAAAAATAAATATCATGAACATGAATATTTAGATTATCTTGAAATGGCTGTAATGCTTGGGTATGACATAAAAGATAAAAAAATACTCTATCCTATAAATTTAATGGAAGAACATGACAAACTTACTAATTTAATTCAAGAAATAGAAGATGAAGCAAATGATAGACTTATCAAGGAAAGATTAAAAGAATTAAATAAAATATCATATCAAGATAAAAATTATGTATTGTTTCCAGCTAATTCAGTGGCTTCTTTGTTTTATGAATCTAAAATTCTCAATCATTGCGTAAAGACTTATGCTAAAAGATATTCTCTCGGAAAAACTACTATTCTATTTTTAAGAGATAAAGCTGACCGAGAAAAACCATTAGTAACTGTAGAAGTTAAAGATAATAAAATAATTCAAGCAAGGGCTAAAAATAATGCGAATCCAAGTGATGAGCAATGGAAGTTTTTAGAAAAATGGAAAAAGAAAGTACTAGATAAGCAATTATTAAGTGTTTAGAAAGTGAGGAAACTTATGGAGTTAAAAGATAAAATAACTATAAAAGTTAAAAAGTGTTTAAAAGAAAAAAATTTAGAAATTGAAGATGTAGCAAAAATTACAGGAAAAACAATAGTAAGTATTAAGAGAAAGTTAGATTTAAGTAATAAGTCTCGTAGATTTTCTATTAAAGATATAGAAATGTTTGCCAATGTGCTTAATATATTTCCATATGAATTAATGGATTTTACAGATATTAAAGAGGAAATAGAAAATGGAAACTAGTATTTCAAGCATTTTTGAACACGAACTTGGTAGATTGTTAACGCCTATGGAATTAGAAATACTTGATGATTGGAAGAAAAAAGGTTTTGAAGATTCTACTATAAAAGAAGCTTTGAAAGAAGCTGTATTTAATGGAGCTGACGCTAATAGTTATAAATATATTAATAAAATATTACAAAATTGGAAATCAGTTGACGATGCAGCAAGTGTTATAGTAAACCAAAATCAACAAGTAACTACAACATCAACTAATTCAAATGAACAAGATGACTTATCGTGGCTATAAATTAAACAATATTAGAATTTGAGGTAAATATTATGAGTGTAATAAATGATGAGGATTATATAAATCTATTGAACAGAATCACTACCAATATTTTAACTTATTTAGATAAAATGAATATTAGTAAAAGTGATGATAAAATAAAATATTATGTAGAATATTTAAGTAAAAAAACAAATATTAGTAAATTACGATTAAAGACAATATTAACATTAGATATTGATAAGAAATTAATGACTAAAGATATAGCTAAGATAGCACAAGCTATAGATGTTACTCCAAGTGATTTGTTAAAAGAGTAAAGTTATTAAAGATTGGTTATAAATTGTTCAAGTGTGGTTATTTTGTTTTTAAGTTGATGTTATATTATCAATTCGATTAAAAACGTCTCACAATCGTTTGATTTTGTGAAGAAGATGCAGATTATTAAAGTGCATCTCTTCCTTACTTTTGTGTGTTTGATAAATCATTTGTCTAATGGGTCATTGATTTTCGTATGAATTTATGGGGTAAAAATGTAAAGATTATTCTAAAAGTGTTTGATTAAAAAAAATATAGATTTATGGGTCATTTGTAGAAAGGAGCTGTTATTATGGATGATGTAAATGAAACTTATGGAATTGCACGCTGTTCCACAAACAAGCAAGATGTTCAATATGAAATTACAGAATTAGTAAAAAGAGGTGTTCCTAAGGAAAATATATTTATTGAATACATTACTGGCAAAGCAGATTTAGCAAATCGTACTGAACTTGATAAGTTATTTAAAATAGTAAAACCAGGTATTTCAAAGATTGTAGCGACTGATATAACCAGAGTTGCAAGAAATCCTAAAACATTCTACGAAATCATGGAATTTGTTGAAAACAATAAATTATGCTTAGAAATAGGTACTTTAAAAGCAGATTGTAGAAATGATGAACTGGATATAATGACAAGTACAATGTTACAAGTACTTTCTATTTTTGCAAGTTTTGATCTTAAAATGAAAGTGTTTCAAATCAAATTGGGATTAAAAAATGCAGTTGCAAAAGGTACTAAACTTGGTAGACCTATAATTACAAAAAAAGATTTAGAAGATAATCCTAAATTTCTAAAATATTACTATCAGATGAAGAATAAGCAAATTACTGTAGTTGAGATGACAAGATTATTAAATTTATCCAGTCGTTCTTCTACTTATCGGTGGTTAAAGATATTTGAAGATAAAAACTAAGATAAATCTATGAGTTGACTTAGGTCGACTTTTTTTGTTTCTTTTGATAATATTTTTCACTTCTTTTTCTTCCTTTTTCACTAGCGTTGTATTTTCTATGCTTTAATAATTCAGGAATTCCCTTAGAAATGCAATAATCACAATACCTTTTATTTTTTTCTACTGTTACAAAATTTATACAAGTAGGATTTTTACAAAGTTTTTGTAATTTAAAATCTATGAATGTTATGTTTAGTAACAATTGGTAATATGCGATAGACATTAGAGATTGTGCTTTACTATATAAACGATAGTTATATTTTTCTTCAATATAAATAGGTGTTTGCTTAGTTATAATGAATCCATTTTTATTTAATTTTAAATCAATTATGGATAATAACAATTTTCTTACTTCTTCAAATAATTTGTTCTTATCTTTATGTATATCTGGTAGTAAATATTCAATATCTTCTATACTTATATCGTATATATATTCAGCATCACTTTTTAGATGTAACACTTTTAATAATAATTCTAATTCTGTTATATCTACTTCTTCGTCATCATTTTGGTATATTTTTAGTATCCAAAGATGAATTTTGTAATATATATTGAGTAATAATGTATCCTGAATAAAATCAACAATATCGGTGACTTCATCGTGGTTTTTAAATTGTTCAAACGAGTATGGATATCCATTATTTTTAATCCATTGTTCAAATTTTTCTTTGTATTTAACTCTATTATCAAAAAATAACTTATCACTTAAATTATAAATGTCATAATTTTGTTCTATTTCATTTTTTAAGTCACTAAATAAATGTTGTCCTATTTTTTCTATTTCTTCAAATACATTTATAGAATCCACTATACATTTTGGTACGTTAAAAATTGGTTCAATTTCATGTTCTGCAAATTCTCTAGGATCATAAATAATTATTCCATTGTCTATATATTGGGATTTTTTATTTATTTCACTAATATTTATCAAATTTCATCACCATATTTATTATACGACTATTTACGACTTTATACAATGATGAGATTTTTAATTTACTATGAGATATTATTAGTGCATCGATGCAATATTTATTGATGTTCGCGATAAATTGATAAACAAAATCTAAATAAAGGAGGAAAAGTTATGCAAAATCAAACTTACTACTTTTGCATAGACTGCGGACGTGCTAAAAAAGCAAATACTTTTAGGAACTGTAAGTCTTGTATGGAAAAGGTTAAAAATGACACGATTTTTAGAGAATGTCAAATGTGTAGTAAAACTAAGAAAGGAACTAGAGATGGGCTTTGTGAAAAATGTGCAACTATTGTTGCAGAATTAAATAATCGAGCAAGATGAATAGATGAATGGAAAGAAATTTGTTATGAAAAATCTACAGTCCCATGTTTTTGTACACGACAATCTTCTAGCAGACCTTTACTCTTTAACGCTAAATAATATCTATGTAGATAAAATTGACAATGAGTACTATTTAGTCAATAAAAAAAGAGGTCGAAACTATCAAGTAGGACTACGAGCTAAAATACCTAATAAATTTCTTCCAGTGGGAAAGGATTATAATGAATTAACTACAGAAAAAAAGAAAGAGATTTTTGAAGCACTGAAAGACAGATTATACTTTACTAATATAGAGATATTATTTACTAATATTTTATTAAGTAAGTATATGAAATTAAGTCAAAAGAAATTTGATATATCTTTTAAGGAAATAGAGAAAAAATATAGAATAAACTCAAGAGTAACTGGAAGTCAAATATCCCAATCCAATTATAAGAGATATATTGAGACAATTAACAAATTAGTAGATAAGGAACTATTTTTAAAAACGAATGGAAATTTTAGAGATAAACAATATGGGGTTAGAAATTTAGATTTTAATCAACCGTTTTTAACTCTCTTTAATCCTTATCATTACAAAAAGAATAATATTGTATTTTCTTATTCTTTTGGACGCTTTGGTGAAGTTCTAAAATTGTCAAGAAGATATTCTAATATTATTCCTAGATCAGCTTTTTGTTGTCGATTAAATCAAAGTGTATTGCACTCTATATATTATTTTTTAGGAAGAGAGATATTTTGGGAAAAATTCCACTTAAAGAAAATATATGGAGCAAATAGTACAAGAGCCAATTTCTTTGAATTAGATATTAGCAAATTATCTTATTTAGTTCAAAGTAATACCAAAGATAGCTATGGATACTCTATCGGACAAAAAATAAACATCTTAGAAAAACAAGCAAATAAAAGTAGAGATTATAGAAGATTTATCAAAAACATAAATAAAGCACTAACACAATTTAAAGAAGAAGGAATAATTGCTGACTTTGATTTAGAATTTATCGTAAATGAAACAGAAGAGTTTGAAAGAAAGCATGAGTTTGATTATGATGAGCAAGGTAATTTTATGTATATCTTTAATATTGATGATATTAGTAAAGATATTGATGTGAAAATTACCATTCGCTTAGAGCCAGCTATTTCTTATTCTTAATATGCAAAGTAAAGTTCGGAATGAATAATGTAAAGTTCATTCACTATCAAAAAAGTATTATATTTAAAGGCAAAAATCGGTGTTTAACTGTGCAATATAATAGCTTAAAAAGGAGGATATTATGTTTAATAAAAAAACAAAAAATAGCAATAAGAAAAAACAATCATTAAATTTGGAATTTTTTAAGCTTATGAATTCAAATGTTCAATTTAGTGATTTAAAATCAGCGATTCATCAACTTCAAAATATGGATGTGTTATTGTTAGAAGAACAAATATTTTGCAGTAAGATTTTAGAGCAAATCGAAATGAACAATAAAACAGACGCATATGTTATTGCAAAAGAAATGGAATTTGATGATATTCCAGACAATATAAAAGGATATGAAGAAGCTGAATATTTTAACCAAGTAGATGCTTTTATCAAAAAAAGAAAGACATTCTTTTATGAAGTAGATTGTGCAAAAGCAGTAGAAAAGGTTGAAAAAAACAATATTACCAAAGAAATTACTAATCTAGTATTTGAAAGGTATTCTAGTATTATTGATATTCCAGAAGAAGATTGTTATAAGAGTTTAGAAAAACTAGAAGAACCATCTAAAGAAGAAATTTCAACTACTATAAAGTTAGTAGATGAAACACTAGGAGGATTACCAAATGGATTAACAGTGATTGTCGGTGGCGAAGGTATTGGAAAAAGCGTATGGGCACTAAATATTGGGTATCAAGCCATTACTACCAATAAAAATGTATTGTATTTTGCTTTAGGGTGCAGTGAAGAAAATGTATATCAAAGATTATTAGAAAGACATTCATGTAATAAGGATAAATTTGAAAAGGAGTTTTGCTTTGAAGATTTAGTAAATGATTATGATGTCACTAATTATAAAGTTATTTATAATGATTTTAAAAATACTTGTTTAGGTAATTTAATTATCTTTGATGAGAAACAATTCTTAATTTCTACGCATTATAATTTACAAAAGTTAATAGTAGAAGCACAAAAAAGATTTATACAAAATACTGGGAATGGGATAGACCTAATTATATTAGATGACTTCTCCTATATGAAATTAGATAAAGGTAGACAATGTATTACTAATCAAGAAGTAATTGTGAATGAATATTTTAACTATTTAAGGGATCAGTCAAAAAACCTATTAGGAACTAAAAAGAAAATACCTATACTAGTAACTATTAGTCCTAATAAAAATGCTAAGTATATGGATGTAGGACAATTATATAATAATACAGTTGGAACTATAAGGTTATTAGCAGACAATATATTTATTGCTAATAGCAATCTTACATTACAAGAAAATAATATGTTAGCAATTGGAGTTTTGCAGACTTTTAATGGAAAAGTTTTAAAAGAAGAACACTCTATAAAATGTAATTACAAACAATGGTATCTACAATATGAAGAAGATGAAAAAAGCACTAAACAGAGACTAACAGAAAAAACAGAAGAAGTAGATACTTTAACGAAAGAGCTTGAGGAACTAAAAGAGGATTTTTCTAGGGAGTTTTCTGTAGAAGAAACCGTTGCAAATACCGAAAATAACGAGATTATTAAGTTGAATTTTAATTAAAATGTTAAATTTTGTTATTAGGGTTTTAAATTAAAAAATCATATGTTAAAATCACATACCAAGGTGAAACTAAAGGAGGAAAATTATGAACAATCAAATAGCGGCTTATAATTTATTAAAAACTATGAGTTTTGAAGAAGTCGTACTTATGATTATGAAAAATAACAACTTAGATGTTACCCCTGATGTCAATATTGAAAAAGATACTTATTATACAGCAAAGCAGTTAATTGATTTATATCCGAATATATTTTCTAAATATAAATTAGCAAAATATATTAAAGAAGATAATCTACCAGTAATCAAAGATGGAAAAGAAAGATTTTTCTTGAAGTCAAATGTTGAAAAGTGGTTAGAGAACAAAAATAATCAAGCTATGTTTAGGAGTATTTAATCGTGGCGAAGAAGTTACCTCCACATATTACTAAAACAGCTGATGGAAAGTATCGAGTTAGGTATCAAAAATCTAAAAAATATCCGATACCATATGATAAAATATTTGATACTTTAGATGAAGCTATAAAAGCAAATGATGAGTATCTTGCAAAAAATACATTAAAATTACATAAACAAATTAAGCATATGGGATTTTGTGAAGCTTGTGATTATTATTTAGATTGGCTTAGAACAAAACCCAAAAAACCTGCACCTAGAACTATACAATCATATAAAAAATATATTGATATTTTAAAAATAGCTGTTGGTAATCCAGATATTACAGAAATCGATTCTTTATTTTTAGAGAGAATATTAGACAAAGAAAGTAAGAGACCAAAGCGTGGAAATGGAAAACAACAAGGTGGAACAATATCGGCTAATACATTACACCACGAATATTCTATGCTAAGTATAATATTTGGAAAGTGGTTTAAATGGGGATTTATTAACTCTAATCCTATGAGTGACATTGATGAACCTGATTTTGAAAGAAAACCTATAGAAGTTCCAGATTTTGAAGAATTACCAGAAATTGAAACTAAAATAATGAAGACAGCTATTCGAGAAAGATTACAATTCCTGTATGGACTATATACAGGAATGAGAGAAGAAGAAGTTGCAGGGCAACATATCGAAAGAGATTTTGATCGTGAGAGAAAAATAGTACGAGTTAATACTGTAATAGTTCAAGATGAAAATGGAAATTGGTTAGAAGGACCACCAAAATCAAAAAGTGGTGTTAGAGAAATTCCAGTTCCAGATATTTTTATAGAGGTATATGATGAGTATTTATTTTATCGTCAAAATTATATTAATTACTTGAAAATAAAAAATCCTGAGTATAAAGAGATACCTAATTTATTTTTAAACAAAGATGGTGACTTTTATAGACCAACTAGAATTTGTAGGACATGGAGTAACTTCAGAAAAAAAGAAAATATAAATATACCTTTTCATGGGTTAAGACATTACTATCTTACAAACCAAATGAATTATAATAGTGGTTTAACAGAAAGAGATGTCCAAGAACTTGCAGGTCATGCTGATATAAAAACTACTAGAATGTATGTACATCCAAGTAAAAGGAAGATAAATAATAATGCAACTAACATATTCAAGAAATTTGATAGAAATAGTCTATTTAAAGATGGATATGATACACTAACCATTCCAATAGAACATGTTGCAAGTATTATAATTGGAAAACCTGAACTTTCTAAAATGGAAGAGTTAAAAATCACATTAGAAACTATATCTAATGAAAAAATAGATTTCTTTAATATATCAAATGTGATTGAAATATGTAAGAAATATATTATAACTAATCTTCCATCACTAGAAAGCATGGAAAAGTATAAATATAACAATGTATCGAACGAAGAAATTAAAGAAAAAGTGAAAAAGCAATTTGGAAATGAAATTCAAATAAAGCAAAAGATATAATAAGTTAGTGGACAAAAAATCCACTTTTTTCATTTTTTGATAAAAAAGTATTGTGAAAAGTTAGATTTTATGCTATATTATAAGTGTTCTTAAGGAACAAGAAGCAAATTTATGGACAGAAAAACTACTCAAAATGTTCTGGACAATTATGGACAGAAATGATAGAAACAGTTAAATTTATTCAAACTTAATTAGATTTATTAAAAATTGAGATAAGTTTAAAATAATCCATAATATAAGGCTTTATGGAGGAATTGGGACAAAAGTTAGGTGTATTCAAACATATCTAAAATTACTAGATATGGACTGAAAATCCCTGTGTCGCTGGTTCGATTCCCGCTGGAGCCACCACTTAAGTTTAAACCGTTGTGTATCAACGATTTTTTTATTTATTTATCACTT
This sequence comes from uncultured Clostridia bacterium, assembly GCA_947643225.1. Classification (GTDB taxonomy): domain Bacteria; phylum Bacillota_I; class Bacilli_A; order RF39; family UBA660; genus UBA2730. Next base: position 1,549 of record CANRVH010000028.1, on the reverse strand, counting down.
TAGGTCTTATCGAGGTCTTATTTTTTTGAGTTTTTTAAAGTATTTAGCTTATTAACAGTAAGTTTTTTCTTTTTGGCAACATGTGATAATAAGTTTTTTCTACTGTTTCAACTGTGTCTCCTATACGCTCAGCAACATCACGACTATCACATCCTAAATCTATTAATAAACTAACATGACTATGTCTAAAACCATGTGGTGTTATTCTTTTAGGAGCCACCAGATTGATAGGAAACTCGAACTTTTCGAGTATTAAACAAGACGACTTGTCAAAAAGTCGTTTTTATGATATCATGAATATGTCAAGGAAACTTGCATAAAATAAAAAAGGAACATTCAATATGCTAGTGTTGAGTGTAGCCATGAAATGGTTTCCATCTAAATCTATGCTAGAGTTAGGTGGATTTCTTTTATATTAATGCTATAAATAACAATAATAATAAAAGGAAGATAATAATTACTAGAGCAAAGATTAGTAAATCTTTCTTGTTCATTGTATCGCCTCCCTTCTTTATGAAGTTTGGCTCCACCCAACTTATTAAATGTTCCTAAAATGATTATAGCAAACATTAGTTTTAGTAACAAGAATTTTTCTACTAAATTATGCCAATTTAGTAAAACACACTTGTATATTGTCAAAAACAATATACTATACGATGAGGGATTATTTATGAAATTAAAAGTATTAGAAGATAATAATACATTCATTGATATGTATTATTTAGCAGAACCAGGAATAAGTTATTATATTGAAGATGGCAATGAAAAAATATTATTTGACACAGGATACTCAACTGTTATTATAGAAAATGCAAAGAAAATGAATATTAATTTGAATGATGTTAACAAATTAGTTATATCACATGGTCATGATGATCATACTGGTGGTTTAATACATTTTTTTGAAGAAAAAAGAACTATTGAGTTAATTGCTCATCCAGGATGTTTTGATTATAAAGAAGACTCAACTGGCTTATATATTGGAAGTCCTTTATCTAAGGAAGAACTATCAAAAGTTTGTCAATTAAATTTATCTAAAAAACCAGTTCAAATTAGCGAACATATTACCTATTTAGGAGAGATTCCTATTTTGAATGATTTTGAACAGAGATATTCAATTGGAAAAAGTATTGTTAATGGAGAAAAAATTGATGATACAATAAACGATGATTCAGCAATTGTTTATAAAAGTGAAAAAGGTTTATTTATTATAACAGGATGTTCTCATAGTGGAATTTGCAATATAATAGAATACGCTAAAAAAGTTTGTAATGACGGTAGAATATATGGAGTTATTGGTGGATTTCATTTATTTGATGTAAATGAAAGGTTAGAAAAAACTATAGATTATTTAAAAGAAAATGATATCGAATTGTTATATCCATGTCATTGTGTATCTTTAAAAGCAAAAATAGAAATGTCAAAAAAATTAGATATCAATGAAGTTGGTGTAGGATTAGAGTTAAATATTTAAAAAAGTTATTGTACGTCCTCCTCAATGTCATCAGTTTAAGAAACTACATAAGAAAATGTGTAGTTTTTATTATGG
>CANRVH010000027.1 GCA_947643225.1 uncultured Clostridia bacterium | reverse complement strand
TAATATGTGGCATTTATAACTATGAATTAAACTAGTTATCGAACAGGTCTAATATGATATAATACAACAAATTTCATAAATAAGGGAGAAAATAAATATGGGAATAAAAATTATTGAAACAGGAAATCGATATGGTTCAATGAATACAGGTACAATCAAATTGTCTAATATGACAGAACAAGATAAAAAATTGATTATGCAAATAAATAACTTAAAGACACTAGAAGGGTATGAACTTAAAAAAACAGATAAAAGTGCTATTTTTAAGGAACATAGACAACAATTAGGAGCTGATTATGGGTTTGATTGGGGTAAGATGTTTATGGCAGATCAAATCCATAAATCAGGCACTTACTTTACAATTGATAAAGAATATGTAGAAACAAATCCTAATGGTTGGACAGATATTCCAGAAGATATTTTAATGATAAAAAAAGAAACACCAGGAATTGTTATAGGTCATCCTGTGGCAGACTGTCCAGTTATTATCATGACAGATATAAAACAAGGAATAACAGCAATTGCACATTGTAGTGCAGAATTAATTGATAAGAAAATGCCAATGATGATTGCAGATGCATTACTGGATGCTTATCAAACAAAAGATGAAAATATCTTTACTTATGTTAGTTCATGTGCTGGCTCTGATTGGACTTATGACAAATATCCGAATTGGGCAACAGATCAAAAAATGTGGGAAAGTGGAATTGAAAAGGACAAAAATGGAATTTTCCATATTAATTTAAGAAATATTATTGATAATCAATTAAGAGAAAGAAAGATTGAAACAGGAAAAATAAAATATAATGAAGTTGATACGATTTATGATCCTAATTATTATTCAAATTGTGCATCGAGTTCCTATGGATTAAACCAACCAGAAAAATATGGACGTAACTTTGTAGGAGCATACTATGAAGAATCAAAAGTAAAAGTCAAAAAATAAGTAAAAGAAGAATACAATAATTCTTCTTTTTTGATAAATGAATATTATTGTTCTATAGATACATTTAATATACGATAAAATCAAATAGTGCTGAATAATAGATTTCTAACTATGACTATGGATAAGAATTAAGAGAATTAGAATACATATTAAAATAATAATTAAGAATTTAAAGAGGATATTCAAAAGGAACACCTCTTTATTTTTCTTTTCAATTTTGGTATACTTGATCTATAAATAGAGGAGGAACACTAAGATGACGAAAACAATAAAAGAAATGGAACTAAAAAATAAAAAAGTAATAATTAGGTGTGACTTCAATGTACCAATAGAAAATGGAAAAATAAGTGATGATACAAGAATAAAAGCAAGTCTAGAAACAATAAGATATGTTTTAAACAAGGATGGTAAAATTATTTTACTTTCACATTTAGGTCGAATTAAACAAAAACAGGACTTAAAAGAAAATACATTAGAGCCAGTCGCAGAAAGACTTTCTAGTCTGTTAAAGAAAAAAGTTGAATTCATAAATGAAACCCGTGGAGAAAAAGTAGAATCTGCAGTAAATAAGATGAAAGCCAAAGATATAATATTGCTTCAAAATACTAGATATGAAGACTTAGAAGGAAAAAAAGAAAGTTCTAATGACTCAGAACTTGCCAAATATTGGGCACAACTAGGAGATGTTTTTATTAATGATGCTTTTGGGACTTGTCATAGATCTCATGCTTCTAATGTAGGTATAGCATCCTTTATTCCATCAGCAATAGGCTTTTTAATTGAAAAAGAATTAAACACTTTAAAAGAATTAAAATGTTCTAAAAAACCATTTATTTTAATATTAGGAGGCAAAAAAGTATCAGATAAAATAGGAGTAATAGAAAACTTAATTACAAAAGTGGACTATTTATTAATAGGCGGAGGAATGGCCTTCACTTTCCTAAAAGCAGAGGGTTATCAAGTTGGAAACTCAATAGTAGACAATGAAAGTATCAATTTTTGCAAAAAAATGTTAAAAAAGTATGAGAAAAAAATAGTATTACCAGTGGATATAAAAGTCAATAATGAGTATAGTAATGAAGGAAAGATTGTAACTAGGGATATTACAGAAATAAAAGAAAATGAAATGGGTTTAGACATTGGACCAAATACAATCAAAGTATTTAAAACATTTTTAGAAAAAGCAGAAACTGTTCTTTGGAACGGACCATTAGGAGTATATGAATTTCCAAACTTTAAATTAGCAACTGATGAAATACTAAATTACCTAGTAAAAAATAAAATAAAAACAATTATTGGTGGTGGAGATACAGCATCAACAGCAGGGAATTTAAAAGATCAAATATACCACATCTCAACAGGTGGCGGAGCAACTTTAGAATATTTAGAAGGAAAAGAATTACCAGGTATTCAAGCAATAAAATAAGAAATAGGAATGGGAAGATATGGAATTAATTAAAAATATTAAGAAAAATACAATTATATTATTACTAATAACCATATCAATATTAGTAATAATATTAAAAGATGATTTAAATAGTATTATCAATACACTAATTACAATGAATTATCTTTATATTATAATAGCCATACTACTATTTCTGTTATCAATTGGATTAAAAGCTTACATAACTTATAAGACAGTAAATGATAAAGAAAGAATAAGCCTGAAAGAAGCAATAAAGCATAACCTAATTACCCAATTCTTTAATGGAATAACTCCTTTTTCAACGGGTGGACAACCTATGGAAATTTATATGTTAACAGAACATAATATCCCATTAAGCCAAGCAACAAATATTACCATTCAAAATTTTATCTTTTACCAAACAGCTTTAGTAATTTATGGAGGCTTAGCAGTAACATACAATGCACTCTTTCATATTTTCCCTAATAGTCCTATATTAAGAAAACTTGTTTTATTAGGATTTATTATCAATATTTTAGTGGCAGTAGGTCTATTTTTAATTACAATTTCAAAAAAAATAACCAAAAAAATAGTCTATGTTTTCATCAAAATATTAGTGTTTTTCAAAATAATTAAGAATGAGGAGGAAAAAAGAAAGAACTGGGATGCAAGACTAACTGAATTTCATACAACTGCTAAGACATTACGAAAAAGAAAAAAATTATTTTTCGGTGGAGTCATCTTAAATTTATTAAGCTTATCTTGTGTTTATATCATTCCATTAGTTATCGTTTATGGTTTAAATGATTTTACAAGTCTAAATATTCCTGATACATTAACATCATCAGCATATGTCCTAATTATGGGGTCCTTTGTACCAATACCAGGGGCAAGCGGCGGAATTGAATATGGATTCTTAAAATTTTATGGTAATTTTATTCCAAAAATCACATTAAGTGCAACTCTATTAATATGGCGTTTTATTACTTATTATTTAGGAATAATTCTAGGGGCACTAACATTTAGTTTAGAAAAGAAGGAGAAGTAATATGCGAATAGGAATTTTTACAGAAGCTTATACCCCATATATTAGTGGATTAGTTACTAGTGAAGTAATGTTAAAAAAAGCATTAGAAAAAAAAGGGCACGAAGTATATGTCGTAACAGCTAATTTAGAAAGCTTTAAATACAGTTATGACGAAAAAGAAAAAGTATTAAGAATTCCAGGTATCCCAACAGGAATTTACGACTCTAGACTAACCAGTATCTATCCACTACCAGCAGTAAATAAAATAAAAAATTGGAAATTAGATGTCATTCATTCACAGACAGAATTTGCAATCGGAACTTTTGCGCGCCTTTTAGCAAAGCAATATAATATTCCTTTAGTTCACACTTATCATACTATGTACGAAGACTATGTTCACTATGTAACAAAAGGATACTTTAATAAATCAAGTAAAAAGTTAGTAGAATATTTTACCAAATTTTATTGTGAAACAACGGCAACAGAATTGATTGTTCCTACTACTAAAACATATAAACTGTTTAAAGAAAAATATCAATTTGAAAAAAATATCCATATTATTCCAACTGGTATTGAAGTAGAACGTTTCTATGAAGAGAGAATAAATCAAAAAGAAGTAATAGAGTTAAAAAAGAATCTAGGGATAACTAAAAAAGATTTTGTGATCCTCTTTATTGGAAGATTAGCAGAAGAAAAAAATATAGAATTTTTAATAGAAACGCAAAAAAGTTTAAATAAGAAATATATGAATATGAAACTACTAATTGTTGGAGATGGACCAGATAGAGAAAAATATATCAATTTTGCCAAAGAATTAAACTTAGAAAAACAAGTGATTTTCACTGGTAAAGTGGCATGGGAAGAAATTCCCTATTATTATCACTGTTCTAATGTTTTTGTAACAGCCTCAAAAACAGAAACACAAGGTCTAACCGTAATCGAAGCAATGGCCTCTAGTATCGTCCCTGTTTGTATGAGAGATGAAGCATTTATCAGTATGGTAACAGAGAATTTAAATGGTTTATTTTTTGAAACAAGAAATGAATATCAAGAACAAATCATCAAATTATATAAAAATAAAGAAGAACATAAAAGATTAAATAAACAGGCTCGTATTCAAGCAGAACACTATAGTTCTAACAACTATGCTGAACGTGTACTAGAAGTTTATAATCGCGCAATAAAAGAAAAAAAAGAAAGTCGCTTTAGAATAATAGCAAAAATTACCAAAAAACTAAAAGGAGAAGACAAATGATTATTGTATTAAATAATAAAAGTAATTTAACAAGAGAAGAATTTATAGAATATCAAAGTGAACTTTCTAAGATCAAAAGTAAACACAATATCGTCTTATGTCCAAGTATAATTCATATCGCTAACTTTTATTTGGAAAATATTCATTTAGGAAGCCAAAATGTCAGTAAAGACAAAAATGGTTCCCATACAGGAGAAGTATCCTCTCTTCAATTAAAATCATTTGATGTTGAGTATTGTCTAGTAGGGCACAGTGAAAGAAGAGAAGAGTTTAATGAAACAAATTTAGTAATTAGTAAAAAAATAAAAGGCTTATTGGAAGAAAAGGTCATACCTATTTTATGTATAGGTGAATATACAAAAGAAGATTTAGATACAACAGTCAAAGTCTTAAAAAAACAAATATCAACAACATTAAAAGAATTAACAGAAGAAGAAAAAAAGAAAGTAATCATCGCTTATGAACCAAGATGGGCTATCGGAAAGGGAAAGACATCCCAAATAAAAGAAATTGATCATACCCTAAAGAGCATCAAAGAAATTTTACCAAACAATTTATTACTATATGGTGGTGGAATAACGGAATACAATATTAAAGATTTAAAGAAGTCAAGTTTTTTAGATGGTTATCTATTAGGAGGTCTAAGTCTTGATATAAATAAATTTAAGAAATTTCTACAAGAACTTGAAAAATAGTTTTTTTTCTTTACAAAAGTTTACTATTTCGACAAAAATAGTCAAAATAAACCCCTACTAAATTGCAGAAATTTGTTATATAATAATCATGCGTGCAGTATAGGAAAGGAGAAATATGGAAAGAACTAGAGTACTAATGATTGATGATAATGTCGAATTAGTAAAAATGGTAAGAGAATATTTTGATAAACACGCAGTATCAGATATTGAAATAGTCTTAGAAGCAAATAACGGAGAAGATGGATTTAATCTAATTGATAAGAAACAAGATGAATATGATTTAATATTACTTGATCTTGTTATGCCAAAAAAGGATGGAAAATCAGTCTTAGAAAGTATGCGAAAGAAGAAAATTGATAAAAAAGTAATTGTTTTAACTTCTTATAATAGTCCTGATATGATTAGAAAAACATCAGAACTTGGAATTGATTATTTTATCTTAAAACCTTTTGAATTAAAAGAATTAGAAAGTATTATAGAGGATGTAATGAATAAAACCTCTTATGGTAATAAATCAATTGACTTATTCCACAATAACTTACAAATATCAATAACGAAAATATTACATGAATTAGGAGTACCATCACATATTAAAGGATATCAATATATAAGAGATGGAATCATTATGATTTATGATAATCCAGAAATCGTTGGAGGAATTACGAAAGAGCTATATCCAGATGTAGCAAAGAAATATAATACAACTGTATCACGAGTAGAAAGGGCAATTCGTCATGCTATTGAAGTAAGTTGGAATAGAGGAAATTGGGATTTAATGGAAGAAATCTTTGGACATAGTGTAGATATTGATAAAGCCAAACCAACCAATTCAGAATTCATTGTAACAGTAGCAGATAAACTTCGTCTAGAGTTTCATAAAGAAAGTTACATATAAAAAGATAAGAATAAGGCTTATCTTTTTCTTTTACCACATAACCAGTCCATAGATACTCTATATTTAAGACAAATTTGATAAGCAAAGGTAGTTAGAATTAAAGTTTTACCAGTTTCATATGCACTAATTGTTGAATGGGAAGTATTTAAATAATCAGCAAGTTTAATTTGAGTTAGTTTAAACTTTTTCCTTACTTTACGTATTCTATTACCAATAACATTTAAATTGAGATCACCTGTTGAAATATATGGAGATTTATCATTAGTTAATCCAACGATATAATCTATACTAACATGAAAATAATCTGCATAGCGATTTAATTTATCTAAAGGAATAATTTCCTTTGTCGTTTCCCATTGTGAGATAGCAACTCTACTAACTCCTAAAATATTTGCCAACTTTTTTTGAGTTAAATCATTCTCCTCTCTTAAAAAATACAGCCTTTCCAAATTCATTTATAATCACCTATAAATAATTTTCCCTTTATTTTAAAAATTATTTATAAAATGTAAGAACATACGACAGTAAACGACTATAATTTTAAGAATAAAAAAGTTATACTAGAGATAGATAAGGAGAATATCAAAATGGGAAAAAATAAAAGACAAATAATAAAAAAGCATCATAAAACTTTAATATTCGGAATAATAATTGGAATGATTATAGCTAGTGGAGGAGTATATGCTATAACTTCGATAGCAGGAAGTAATATCACATATTCTAATACTAACTCAGGACTTTCTTCTACCAATGTCCAAGGAGCTATCGATGAATTGTATGATAAAGCAAATAAAACAGGAAAATTTGTAGAGGCATATACATATAGTGAATCAGGTGCAAACAAATGCATAACAGGAGAAGAGTCCACTTGTAAGGAAACAACATGCTACAAAACAAAAACCGCAAATAGTTGTCCAGCAGGAACAATTGTAAAATATAAGGTGAATAATAATGAAATTGTAGCTTTCCATGTTATGTTTGATAAAGGAAGTAAACTAATTATGCAAAGCCAAAAAAATATAATTACTGAGACAGTTTGGCATAATAATAATAACTATGATAATAATGATGGTCCTTTAACTGCCTTAAATTCGTTAGATGCTAATACATATAGATGGAGCAATGTAAATAACATAACTTATACTATGGGAACAACAGTATTTGCAGATAATGCTTATACAGGATGCAGTACTTATGATTCCTGTACACAGAATACATACACTTTATCAGAAAGAACAGGTAAAGCTCGAATGATTACAATACAGGAAGCAAAGGCATTAGGATGTACAGAAGATAATCAATCTTGCCCAATATGGATGTATAATTATTTATCTCTTAGTATAGACTATGGTGGCAGTGTCAATGGTAATGGACAAGGATATTGGACGATGACAGCTAGTAGTGATTTTGGTAGTCATGCATGGTTCATAAACAGTTTTGGTGGTTCTACTCATTATTATACTACTACTTCTGGTATGGCGATTAGACCAGTAGTTGAAGTATCAAAATAATTTATTAATATATTAGAAACGATGAAAAATAGTTTCTTTTTTTGAAAATGATCTTGTTTGATTGAAAAAGAATTGGTAACAATGATATAGTTATAGTGAAGGTGATAGGATGTACGAAAACGATCAGTTGCTAATTATTTGTCCTGATGAACAAAAAAATTATATATTAAAACAAATTGATGATGATAACAAAATCAAAGATATAAAATTTATGAATATAGAAACATTTATCGACAATTACTATTATCAATATGATTACATGACGGTTTCTTATATTATGAAAGAATACCAAGTAAATTTAGATATCAGTAAAATGTATCTAAAAAATATGTATATAATAGATACCAATAAAAAATACCATAATCCTAAATTAAAATTTTTAAGAGAAGTTAAAAAAAAATTAATAGAAAAAAAACTTCTAAAATTTAATCCTTTGTTTAAAACATACTTAAAAACTAGAACAGTAAAAGTAGTAAATTATCCAAAATTAGAAAAGTATTTAGTAAAACTTTTTCATGATTTATCTATAGAAATAGTAGAAAAAAAACCTATTTCTAAAAACTTCCAAGTATACGAGGTAAATGATATATATGAAGAAATTATTTTTGTTATTCACCAAATCATAAATTTATCTAAGAAAGGAGTAAAACTAAATCATATTTTTATCATCAATTTACAAGAAGATTATGATTATTTAATAAGAAAACTATTTAATGTATTTCATATTCCTATTCAAATGCAAAACTCTAGTAGCATAGATAGTATTTTATTAGTAAAAAAATATTTAGTAACAGGAATAATTCCAGAAATAGATCCAAAAAATAAAAAAATAGTAAGCAAACTAATAGATATTGAAAATAGTTTAGTTAATATAAAAGACGATCCAAATTATAAAATCTTCTTAAAAGATAGAATTAGAGATACAAAAATTTCTCCTACTAAGTACCAAGAAGCAGTGACAGTAAGCGATTTATTTAGTAGAGATTACGATTTGCATGATTACGTTTTCTTAATGGGGATGAATGAAAAAATTTTACCCCATCTATATCAGGATGAAAATTATCTAACAGATCAGGATATCCAGGAAATAGAAATATACTCTACTCAGGAAAAAAATAAAAGAGAAAAAGAGATTGTCTTAAATTATTTAAGTAATATTCCTAATTTATATATCAGCTATAAATTAAATAGTTTTAAAGACCGCTTTTATCCTAGCAGCATAATCAGTGATTATCATATGAAAGTAATTCAATATAATAATACACAATTCAACTATTCCAATCATTACAATCAAAGAATGCTTGCTGTTTACTTAGATAATTACTACAAATATAAAGAAGAAAACAAAAATTTAAAACCATTATATAAAACTTATCAAGATAAGCTCTTATATCATACCTACACCAACACTTTCTCTAGAATAAATCAAAAGAAATTTCTCTCATCGATAGGAAAAATAAACCTATCCTATACTAGTATGAATAACTATAATTTATGTAAATTTAAGTATTATATTCGCTATATTCTAAAATTAGATCCTTTTTGCGAAACATTCCAGACATTAATAGGTAACTTATTTCATCATATTTTAGAAATTGCTGTAAAAAAAGAATTTAATTTTAACTTTGACTTAGAATGGAATAACTATATTTCAAGACAAAGTTTAGAAATAAAAGAACTTTTCTTTTTAGAAAAGTTAAAAAAGAATTTACTCCACACAATTAATATAATAAAAGAACAAAAAATGTATACCGACTTTAAAGATTGCTATTGTGAAAAAGAAATTACAATTCCTTTAAATAATAATCAAATAGAAAGTTACTTTACTGGAAAAATCGACAAAATTATGTATCATAAAAAATATAATGACACTTATTTTGCTATAGTAGATTATAAAACAGGTTCATTTGAAACCAATCTAAACAATATGAAATATGGAATCAAGATGCAACTGGCTACTTATTTATATTTAGTTGAAAAATCTAATCTTTTTGAGAACCCTATCTTAACAGGAATGTACTTTCAACAAGTATTAATGAAAAATGCTAGTTATGATGGAAGAAATAGTTATCTTGATAAGATGAAAGAAAATTTAAAACTGGTCGGTTATTCTACAAGTGATGAAGAAAATCTAAGTGACTTTGATCATGAATATACAGATAGTAAAGTCATTAAATCAATGAAAGTTACAAGTAAAGGTTTTTCTAGGTATACCAAGTTAATTAATTCAGATTTAGAATATCATCTTTTTCATTATACAGAAAAAATTATTTATGATACCCTTGCTCAAATTATTAGTGCAGATTTTTCTATTGATCCAAAAAAAATAGAGTTTAAAGATGAAAGTTGTAAGCATTGTAAGTATCACAATTTATGTTATGTAAAAGAAGAAGATTACTGTAACCTAGATCATGTCGAAGATTTAAGTTTTTTAGAAGGTGAAATATATGGCCAATAAATGGACAGAAGAACAACGAAGAGCAATTGATATTGAAGGCAATAATGTAATCATATCAGCAGGAGCAGGAAGTGGAAAGACAGCAGTGTTATCAGAAAGAGTATTACGCAAAGTAAAAGGTAAAACACACGTTAATGAACTGTTAATCCTAACCTTTACAAAAGCAGCCGCTCAAGAAATGAAAGATAGAATTCGTAAGAAACTAATTGAAAGCGGGTTAAAAGAAGAAGTAGAATTACTCGATGCAGCATATATTACAACCTTTGATAGTTATAGTCTTTCCGTTGTTAAAAAATATTATTATCGGTTAGGAATCAGTTCAGATATTATGATTAGTGATCCTGTTAGTTTAGAAATCATCAAACGAGATATTTTAGACTCTTTAATGGAAAAATACTACAAAAAAGGTAGTGCCGATTTCAAAGATTTTGTTTGCAAATTTTCCTTAAAAGATGATCAGGACTTAATTGAAACAATAATGAAACTATCTAACAAGCTAGAATTAAAATACGATAGAAGAGCATTTTTAGAAAATTATCTTACTAACTATTATAGTGAAAATTCTTTAAAAAGTCTTGTCGCTGAATATTTAAAATGCGTGTATGACGTCTTTCAATCTTTCAAAGATACAGTATCTATCCTTGCTGGTTTCCTAGAAGATAAAAAGTTACAAACACTATATGAAAAAGTAAATTCACTAATTAAGAGTGATACCTATGAAGCAATATATACCAATATTAATCAATTAGAATTACCTAGATCTAATGGCTATAGCGAAGAAGCAAAAGAAACACAAAATACCCTAAAATCAATAAGAGATGAACTAAAAAGGCTTTGCATATATGAAAATACTAACATCATGATTAAAGAATTAAAAGATACTTATCAAGATACGAAAGTCATGATAGAAATACTTTTAGAACTAGATTCAAGGTATCAAGAAAGAAAAAGAAAAGATTCCTTGTACGACTTTAATGATATTAGTCATTTAGCGATTAAATTAGTGAAAGATAATGAAGATATTAGAAAGGAAATACAATCCTCTTTTAAAGAAATATTAATTGATGAATATCAAGATACAAGTGACAATCAAGAAGAATTTATCTCATTAATCAGCAATCACAATGTTTATATGGTTGGTGACATTAAACAGTCTATTTATCGGTTTAGAAATGCAAATCCTAATCTTTTTAAAAATAAATATGATCTATATAGTAAAGAAGAAAAAGAAGGTTATAAAATTGACTTAAATAAAAACTTTAGAAGTAGAGAAGAAGTTTTAGATAATATTAATATGCTTTTTAAACCAATTATGGATTCCTTTATTGGAGGAGCCGATTATAAAGAAAGCCATCAAGCAATATTCGGAAATAGTAGTTATAACTTAGAAGGAAAGACTAAACAAAACTATAATCTTACAATAAAAACTTATAAAAAAAGGAAAGAGATAACAGATGTTGAGCAAGAAGCTTTCATCATTGCTAGAGATATTAAAGAAAAAATAAATAATCACTACCAAATTTTTGATAAAGATAAAAAAGTTTTGAGAGATGCCACATATAGCGATTTTGTAATTTTGTTAGACAAAAAAAAGAATTTTGATTTATATAAAAAGATTTTTGAATATTTGGGAGTTCCTCTTACTGTTTATCGCGAAGAAAAAATTAACAATACAGATGATTTTCTAGTTATTCATAGTCTATTTAAATTAATTTTATTTGTATATCACGATGATTATGGAATAGACTTTCGGTATTATTTTTTATCTCTTGCTAGAAGTTTTTTATTTCGTTATAGTGATCAAGAAATATTTAATATTTTTAAAGATAAGAGTTTTAAAAGTACAGGAATCGTAAAAAAAGCTTTAAAAATCAAAGAAGTGCTAGATTATTTACCACTTAGGGATTTATTTAGATTAATTTTAGATGAATATCACTATGATGAAAAAATGCTTACTACAACAGATATAATTAAATGCGAGAAGTGTATTGAGTATTTAGATAATTTAATTTCCTCTTTAGGAAACTGCGATATAGAAGAATGGATGTACTATCTAGATAAAGTAGTAGAACGAGATTTTAATATTCAATATGATATTAGTACAGAAACCAGTGAATCTGTTAAAATAATGAGCATTCATAAATCTAAAGGGTTAGAGTTTTCAATTTGTTATTTTGCAGATTTACAGAATAAATTTAATATGAGAGATCAAAAAGAAAAGGTAATCTTTCATCAAAAATATGGCATTATTCTTCCTAAATTTGATGAAGAAAGTAAAGATACAATTAGAAAAATTCTATATAAAAGATTAGATACAATAGAAGAAGTGAGTGAAAGAATCAGACTTTTTTATGTAGCACTTACTCGTTGCAAAGAACAGCTGATTATGATTTGCCCTGAAGTAGAAAAAGAACAGTTGGCAGAAGAAGAGATAATTTCATCTAGTATGAGAATGAAGTATACCTCTTTTTATAGTATTTTAAAGAGTATTTGGTATAAATTAGAAAATTACATTGAAGTTGTTGAAGAAAATGAATATAGTAAAGATTATTTATACAAAGTTAAAAATAAAGAGATAGATTGTTGTGATAGTGAAAAATTTAAGGTAGAAGAAATCTACTTTGAGCAAGAGGAACTAGAGGAAGGGCATTTTTCTAAAAATTTAAAAAGAATTAAGTCTCAAGAAGAACAAAAACTTTTGTTATTTGGAACAGAAATTCATCAAATATTAGAATGGATCGATTTTAAAAATCCTAATTTAGAAGACTTAAATATATCCGATTATGTTAAAAGAAAAATAATGAAATTTTTAACAAGTGATTTAATTGAAAAAAATAGAAATAGTAAAATATATAAAGAATATGAATTTGTTACAAAAAAAGGCAAAAACAAACTATATGGAATAATTGACTTAATGATAGAAAATGATGAAGAAATCATCATTATTGACTACAAACTAAAAAATATAGAAGATAAATATTATGATCAACAATTAAATGGATATAGAAAACATATTAAAGGATTAACCAATAAAAAAGTATCAATATATTTATACTCTATGATAGATGAGAAATTTAGGGAAGTAGAGATAAAAGAAGTTTTAATATAAATAAATTCTAATAAAGTAGATAAGTATAATACTGTATGAATAGTGAAAAATATAAGAACATACGACAGTAAACGACTATAATTTTAAGAATAAAAAAGTTATACTAGAGATAGATAAGGAGAATATCAAAATGGGAAAAAATAAAAGACAAATAATAAAAAAGCATCATAAAACTTTAATATTCGGAATAATAATTGGAATGATTATAGCTAGTGGAGGAGTATATGCTATAACTTCGATAGCAGGAAGTAATATCACATACTCTAATACTAACTCAGGACTTTCTTCTACCAATGTTCAAGGAGCTATCGATGAATTGTATAATAAAACTAAGAGTTTAGGAATAAAATATGCAGTTGGCGATCCAAATAAATCAGGTGTAACAACATATACAAATTATATGGAATTAGTAAATAGTGGACATAAAGTATTTATTGCATCAATTAATAACGAAAATTCATTATGTATATATAGAAATGGAAGCTTAAGTTGTTATATGCCTAATAAGGAAGCAATGTCACATATTAAACAGGTATTTGGAGCTAATTATTGTGACGATAAAACCTCAGAAATTATCTGCACGGATACCAATTTTGAATGTGATTTTACAAATAGTTCAGTTGACTGTACAGATCGTTCAACAAGAAAGTACTGTAGTATTACTGATTATATGAATGGGCCTAGTATAAGATGTGGATAGTATGAAACTAATAATTTATTATTAACAAAAAATGTATAATAAAACAGATATGCAAAGGTTACAATATATGCACAGTAATGAAAATATCTAAATCAATTAATATTTATAATATAAATTACCTAATATAATAGTATATTCACTATTATATTTTTTCTTTGTGAAGACAAGATGATTTAACATCGTAACATAACCCTTGACTGACTATCAAAATAAATATATAATTAATTATGAAATATGTTAGGATGTGACAATTTATGGAACGAAAGATAAATTCTTACTTGAATAAGTGGAAAAATGATTTAGTTAGAAAACCATTACTAATTTATGGACCAAAACAAATTGGAAAAACTTATAGCATTTTAGCATTTGGAGAAAAAGAATATAGAAATATAGTTTACTTTAATACTGATAATAATCACGAATTAGAAGAATTATTTAAGAAAGAAAAATCAACAGAAAGAATAATCATGAATCTAAGTTTAATATCAGGGCAAACCATATTAGAACAAGATACGTTAATTATATTAGATAATGTAAATAGTAATGAAATAGTAAAAGGAATCAAATTATTCGGAAGCAAATTAAGTAAGTTTCATATTATTATGGCCTCATCTAGAAGAGAAAATCTAACACAATTTAAAGGAGAAGAATTGCAATTTAAAGGAATGTATGGCATCGATTTTGAAGAGTACCTTTGGGCTCGAGGTGAAAAGGATTTAGCTAATTTAATTAGAGAATCATTCGAAAAAAGGAAAACTTGCCCATTTCATAAGATCGCTCTAGATTTATTTTTAGAATATATCACAACAGGAGGAATGCCAGAAATAGTCATGGCCAATATCGATGGAAAGAACGAATACTATATTGATTCAATTAAACAAAAAATATTAGATACTTATCGAAAAGAGATCTCTCTAAATTCTAATTTAATTGATATTGAAAGAGGCTTATCAGTACTAAACTCTATTCCAGAACAACTAAAAAAGGATAATAAAAAATTTCAATATGGCCTACTAGGTTTCGGTAGACGTGCTAAAGAGTATTCTTCCTCAATAGAATATTTAGTATCAAATCAATTAGTTTATAGAAGTTATAAAATAAAGGAAGTAAAATCTCCTCTTAGTAGTTGTCGAGAAAAAGATAGTTTTAAACTATACCTAAACGATGAAGGAATGCTCTATTCTATGCTTCACTTAACCAAAAGAGATTTATTAATCAATGAAAAAATCAAACAAACATTATACGAAAATCATATTGCTAAAACATTAGCAGAAGCAAATTACCCTCTATATTATTACCAATCAGATGGTAAAGCAGAAGTAAACTTTATCTTGCAAAATAGAATGGGAAAAATTATTCCTATTGAAATAGCAACAATTTCTAATTCTAAAGCAAAATCCTTATCAGTATTTATGAAAAAGTTTACCTGCTTAGAAGCATACCGAATTACAGAAAATAACTTTTCAACAAAAAAAGAGATTCGTTATTTACCAATATATGCTATATTTTGTTTGAATGATTTGAAAGGATAAAAAATGAAAAAAATAATTTTAACGATATTAGATGGCTATGGATTAAGAGAACAAAGTTTTGGAAATGCAATAAAACAAGCAGATAATCAGTTCTTTACTTATCTATGGAATAAATATCCCCATACAAAATTAGTGGCATCAGGTACTGAGGTGGGACTACCAAGTGGTCAAATGGGAAATAGTGAAGTAGGACATATGAATATAGGAGCAGGGAGAATTGTCTATCAACCACTAGAGTTAATTAATAAAAGTATTGAAGATAAAACATTTTTTCAAAATAAAGAAATTTTAAAAGTAATTAATCATACCAAAGAAAATCAATCCAAACTCCATATCATGGGATTAATTAGTGATGGTGGAGTACATTCTCATATCAATCACTTATTAGCACTATTAGATATGTGTAAGCAAAATAAAGTAGAAACACTATATCTACATTTATTCACAGATGGAAGAGATACTTCTCCTACAAGTGCTTATTCATATATAGCTAAAATAGAAGAAAAATTAAAAGAAATAAAAATAGGAAAAATAGCAACCATTAGTGGAAGATACTATGCCATGGACCGAGATAATAATTATGATAGATTAAGTAAAGCATATGAGGCAATGGTAAGTAATAAAGGAGAAAGTTTCCCTTCGATAAAAGAGTATATTGAAAAAAGTTACCAAAAAGAAATTACAGATGAATTTTTATTACCAGCTATCTTCGACTGTGAAGGAAATATATCAGAAAATGATGGTATAATTACTTTTAATTACCGAAAAGATCGTTTAAGAGAATTATTCACTGCTTTAACCAATCCAAGTTTTGAAGGAATGAAAGTAAAAAAGTTAAAAAATCTTAAAGTGGTAACCATGTTACCTGTTGTTGAAACTGTTATCGCTCCACATGCTTTTGATGATCCTATACTCACTAATATCCTAGGTGAGTATATCGAAAAAAAAGGACTTTCTCAATTACGAATAGCAGAAACAGAAAAATTTGCCCATGTAACCTTCTTCTTTGATGGTGGTAAAGAGGTAAATTATAAGAGAGAAAGGAAAATATTAATTCCCTCACCAAAAGTTGCAACATACGATTTAAAACCTGAAATGAGTGCCGAAAAAATAACTGAACATTTATTAGATGAAATGGAAAACTATGATTTAATTATTTTAAATTTTGCTAATGGAGATATGCTAGGGCACACAGGCATTTTAGATGCCGCAATAAAAGGAATAGAAGTAGTAGATCGTTGCCTTAAAAAAATATATGAAAAAGCCCAAGACTTAAATGCAATAATGCTTGTAACTGCTGACCATGGCAATTGTGAAGAAATGTTAAATAAAGAAAATCAGATTATCACTTCTCATACAACTAATTTAGTTCCCTTTATTGTTACCAAAGAAAATATCAAACTAAAATCAGGAAAACTAGCAGACATTGCCCCCACTATATTAGAACTATTAAATTTAGAAATTCCCAAAGAAATGACAGGAAAAAGTTTAATTCAACAATCATTAAATGAATAGTATAATATAGATAAGGGTGAGTAGGATGAATATATATAATGATTTAAATAAGTGTATACAATATATAGAAGAAAATCTTTCAAATACAATAAATTATAATCATATATCAAAAATATTCGGTTGTAATATAACAACAGTTCAAAAG
The DNA here is from genome assembly GCA_947643225.1 of uncultured Clostridia bacterium. Lineage (GTDB taxonomy): Bacteria > Bacillota_I > Bacilli_A > RF39 > UBA660 > UBA2730. The sequence goes on along the minus strand of CANRVH010000027.1, from coordinate 4,125 downwards.
GTCTTTTCTTTAATAGCAGGAATGACGATAACGGAATATATTAGAAGAAGAAGACTAAGTATTGCTGTATCAGATATTAGAAATGGTCAAAAAATCATTGATATTGCTTTTAAGTATGGTTATAAATCTACAGAAAGTTTTTCAAGAAGTTTTAAAAAGATGCATGGTACAATACCAAGTAAAGTGAAAAATAAAAATATAAAATGCAATTTACAACCTGTACTAAAATTTAGTGAATCAAAGAAGAAAAACAATATATTTTATAGAATAGAAGAAGTAGAACAACTGGTTTTATATGGAATAAAACAAGAAGTAGATTCTAGTAATATCCCAAAAACAGTAGAAAAAATGTGGATTAAAATGAAAGAAAAATATCCAAAAATTACTGCAGTAGAGCGATATGGAATAACAGAATTCAAAAACGATAAATGCTATTACTATTGTGCGATGAAAACAAAAGAAGAGGACTTAGAAAAAATAAACATTCCTAAATCGAAATGGCTTATTTTTAATACATTAAGTTTTAAAGGTAGAGATATCCAGAAAATAATTTTTGAGGCTATAGAAGAACACGCTCCAAATATAGGCTTGAAAGTAACCAATAAAATTCAGCTAGAAAAATATGATTCATCTAATGTAGAAGTATATATCATGTTAACTTGACTTTTTCAGAGGGTAAATAGTCAAGTTTTTTTAAACAAGTTATCTTATAATAATATAGGGTGAAAGAAATGAAAGAAGAAGTATTAGAATTTTATAAAAAAGTAAGTATGTATACCAACTACGGACCATATAAAGAATATTTTGAGTCTCTTCCAAATGATTTACAAAAGCTTACAGAATTAATTAATGATCAATATATACATAGAGTAGTACTATTTAGAAGTTACCTCCAAAATAGCAAAATAAAAGATGAGTACCCTTGGTATAGATATAGATCTCATGATGATATATTATTAACAGTACCATCCATAACAGCAGAACTCTTTAGACTAGATAACAGAGGATTTACCAATTTAAGAGAAAATAAAGACAAAGTAATTATAACCTGCAGGTATGCATCTATTTTACTTGCATCAATATTAAAAAAAGGCTACTCAGCAAGGGTAAGAAGCGGCTTTGGAAAATATTTTAGAGAAGACCAATATATAGACCACTGGTTAGTAGAATACTATAATGAACAGGAAAACAGGTGGATATTAGTAGATGCAGATACAATCAAAAATACAATATTTAAAAATTATAAAAATATCGATATTAATCGATCATACTTTTTTACAGCAGCCCAAGCATGGCTTCAAGTAAGAAGTGGCAAAGAAAGTATTGATAGGTTCGTTCATGGGGGATATATTAAGGGATTAGATATGCTTGCAAGAAGTTTATTTTATGATTTCCATGCCTTAATGAATGACGAAATATCTTATTTGTTTTTTCCAACATTTATTGATGAAGATAAAGAATTTTTTACTCTTACTATTGATGAGTTAAAAGAGTTTGACGATTTAGCTACTTTGATGCTTAATCCAGATGAAAATTTTGATGAACTTAGGTATTTATTTGAAAATGATAAAAGATTTAGAGCTATAAATACTCCGTTACTTGGGGATAGAGACCATCTTGAATTATAATAAAATGAAAATTCACAAGAAAAAGTGAATTTTTATATTGGTGAAAAAATCAATTGACAAACAAATGTATGTTTTATATATTACAAATAAGAGGTGAGTCCATAATGGAAAGAATAATATTTCATATAGATGTCAATAATGCTTTTTTATCATGGACAGCTGTTCATAAACTAAAAAAGGGTGAGAAATTAGATATTAGAAAAATTCCATCTGTAATTGGTGGTGATGAAAAGTCACGTCATGGTATTGTTTTAGCCAAAAGTCCAGTAGCAAAAAAAATGGGAATAGTAACAGCAGAAACTCTATATTCAGCAAGAAAGAAATGCCCAAATTTAAAAATTTTTCCAACAGAATTTGATTGGTATGATAAACAATCAAATAATATGTATCAGTATTTGTGCCAATATACACCACTAATAGAAAGATTTTCCATAGATGAATGTTTTTTAGACTTAACAGGAACAAATCTTTTATACAAAAACTATGAGGAATTAGCATATAAAATAAAGGAAGATATAAAAAATAAATTTGGATTCACAGTAAATGTAGGAATTGGAAATAATAAATTATGTGCAAAGATGGCCTCTGATTTTGAAAAGCCAGATAAAGTTCATACTCTATATCACAAAGAAATAAAAAACAAATTGTGGCCACTACCAGTTGAAGATTTATTCATGGTTGGAAAGAAAACAGCACAAACATTAAGAAAATTAAATATCAATACAATTGGTGATTTAGCAAAAACAGAAGATCAGATTTTAGTCAGATATTTTAAAAATCAAGCAATAATGTTAAAGTCATTTTCTAATGGAATAGATGAAAGTAAAGTTTTACCTAGAAGTTCAAAATCAGAAAGTATAAGCATTTCAGAGACTTTATCCTATGACTGCGACGATTTTGATAAGTTAAAAGAAATTTTATTTAGACAAACAGAAGAAGTAACTAGAGCATTAAGATCACAGAACAAATATGCGATAACAGTTGCAGTAACTTATAAAAATAATCTCTTTCAAAATTACTCTCATCAGGAAAAGTTAGATTCGCCTAAAAATTCAACAACAGAAATATATAAGGAAGTAATAAAAATTTTAAAAAATAGTTGGAAAAAAGATCCAATTAGAAATATTGGAGTTAGATTAAGTGATTTAACGAAGGATAAAATATCTCAAATATCAATTTTTAATGAAGAAAAAAAAGAAGAACCAAACAATAGAGTCCAAGAAATTGTTGATTCCATTAATAATAAATATGGTTCTGCCAGTATTATTCCAGCATCAATTAAAATTATAGGAAAATCAAAAAGACATGAAAAACCAAAATAAATAAATTTTTCAAAAAAAATATTGACATCATTAAGGAATATTGCTATATTAGAAAACAACTGACAAAAAGTGTAAAATTATTCTGAGTAATAAACAAAAGTTCGCTTATTGTTTGGTTTGTAGTACATAAATCAACTTGATTTTGATCAGTGTAAATTTATGTCTAAACAATATCAAAGAAATAATTAAAAAAATGTCAAAAAAGTGTTGACTTAAATATTATTCTTTGATATATTGTTAACGTGCTGTGAAGAATACAGCAACAAAATGATCTTTGAAAACTAAGCAAAACGTTGATTCAATGAGGAAGCTAAGGAAAAACAAAAATAAAGAAAATTTATTGAGAGTTTGATCCTGGCTCAGGATGAACGCTGGCGGCATGCCTAAGACATGCAAGTCGAACGAGACGGCCCAAAGAAGATGGAGTGCTTGCACAAAATTGGAAATGGACCCCCGTCTAGTGGCGAAAGGGTGAGTAACACGTAGGAAATCTGCCTTTGAGACTGGAATAACAATTAGAAATGATTGCTAATGCCGGATGATATATGAAAAGATACGTCTTTTTATATTAAAAGGGAGCCTCAAAGCTCTGCTTAAAGATGAGCCTGCGACGTATTAGCTAGTTGGTGGGGTAAGAGCCTACCAAGGCGACGATGCGTAGCCGACCTGAGAGGGTGATCGGCCACACTGGGACTGAGACACGGCCCAGACTCCTACGGGAGACAGCAGTTAGGAATATTCGTCAATGGGGGAAACCCTGAACGAGCAATGCCGCGTGAAGGAAGAAGGTCCTATGGATTGTAAACTTCTGTTGTAAGGGAAGAAAGAGGGAAGTAGGAAATGACTTTCCAGTGACGGTACCTTATAAGAAAGCTCCGGCTAACTACGTGCCAGCAGCCGCGGTAATACGTAGGGAGCGAGCGTTATCCGGATTTATTGGGTGTAAAGGGTGCGTAGGCGGTAATACAGGTCTGTGGTATAAGCCCGAAGCTTAACTTCGGTTCGCCACAGAAACCGTATAACTAGAGTATGGTAGAGGCAAGTGGAATTTCTAGTGTAGCGGTAAAATGCGTAGATATTAGAAGGAACACCAGTGGCGAAGGCGACTTGCTGGGCCATTACTGACGCTGAGGCACGAAAGCGTGGGGAGCAAATAGGATTAGATACCCTAGTAG
>CANRVH010000026.1 GCA_947643225.1 uncultured Clostridia bacterium | reverse complement strand
CTACTGACATTTTCTCAAAATGATTTTACTGACATTTTCAAGAAATTTTGACAAGATTTTACCTGAAAAATCTATTATTCATGAGTCTGAAAATTTGCCTGGATATAATAATTTGAGAAAAGCTTTTTTTACTATTTTATTTATGTTACACTTATATTGGTGATATTTATGGGATTATTTAATAAAATAAAAACAATGTTTAATAAGGAAGATTCTTTAAAGGAAATAGAAAAAGACGAGGATACTAAAAATAAGGAAGAGGAAAAAGTAAAGGAAGAAGTAGAAATCTATGAGAAGGGACTTACAAAGTCTCGTGAAGGTTTTGTATCTCGTCTTGCTAATCTTACAAGTAAATATAAAAAAGTTAGTGAGGATTATTTTGAAGAGTTAGAAGAGATTTTAATTATGGCTGATATTGGTGTTCATACTGTTGTTGATTTCATTGAACGTTTAAGGGATCGTGTTAAGCATGAAAAGATTGAAAGCACAGAGGTATTAAAAGAAATCATTGTTGATGAATTATTTATTATTTATGTTGATGGGGATGTCTTAGTTAATAAAATTAATTATAGTGAGGAAGGGCCAACCGTTATTTTATTTGTAGGAGTTAATGGAGTTGGTAAAACGACTACGATTGGAAAACTTGCTAGTAAAATGAAGAAAGAAGGAAAAAAGGTTTTATTAGTTGGTGCAGATACATTTAGGGCAGGAGCAGTTGAACAATTAAAAGAGTGGGCTGAGCGTTGTCATGTTTCTTTCTATGGAAAGGAAAATAGTGATCCTGCTAGTGTCGTTTATGATGGAGTGAAAAAGTCTATTGATGAGGAGTATGATGTTGTTCTTGTAGATACAGCTGGTAGACTTCAAAATAAAGTAAATTTAATGAAGGAACTTGAGAAAATTAATAAAGTAATTACTTCTTTAATTCCAGAAGCACCACAAGAGGTATTATTGGTTATTGATGCGACAACTGGGCAAAATGGGATTAGTCAGGCCATCTCTTTTAAAGAAATTACTTCTATTACAGGAATTGTTTTAACGAAACTTGATGGTACTGCTAAAGGAGGTATTGTTCTTGCTATTAAAGAAAAAGTTGATCTACCAGTAAAATTTATTGGGCTTGGTGAACAAGAACAAGATTTACAAGTATTTGATATTGAAAAATATATTTATGGATTATTTAAAGATTTGTAGGTGAAATGATGAAAGCAAAGAAAAAAGAAAATTCAAAAGTTTCTTTATATTTACAATTTCTCCTATCTATTATTGTTATCGTTTTTATTATTCTTTATTTTATTCATCATCAAAATATTTCTTATTTAGAGTTTTTTTTAGGAAGTACTTTATTTGTGATGGGATATAATAATAACAAATTTTATCAAAGAAAGAATATGACTGTTCTTTATTATGTTATTGGAATGATTTTGATTTTATTTAGTATAGTTCAATTTTTTGGGGTGTAGAATGGAAGAAGTGATTTATTATAGTGAGTTATATGACTTATATCATAATTTATTAACAGAAAAGCAAAAAGAATATTTTGAGTGTTATTATTTTGATAATTTATCTTTTAGTGAAATAGCGGAAAACTATGAAGTTAGCAGAAATGCTGTTTATAGACAGCTTAAATTTACGAAAGATCTTTTAGAAGATTATGAAGAAAAGTTACTTCTCAAGAGAAAAAGGGAGGAAATAGAGCAAGTTTTGGATGAGGGGGTAGTCAGTAAGAAAATTAGAAATATTATAGATAATAACTAGACTTTAGGTTCAGATAATAGTATAATTTTAGATAGTAAGAATAGGAAGAAGGGTAGTCAATATGTTTGAGAGAATTGTTTATATTGGAGATAGAACCTGTAATGTAAAATTAAAAAGTGATGCAGATGTTACGTTCAATTTAATGAATTTACATGTCATTTTTGAGGATAAAGATAAAAAAATTTTAGGGGAAGTTGATGATATTGATCAGGACCTTGTGAAGGTTCGTTTCTTAGGTGAAATTACTAGTAGGGGGTTACTGGGAGGTGTTATTCGTAAACCAACATTAGATGCTAGTATTAGAGTGATTAAACCAGAGGAAATTCCTTTAGTTGTAGGCAAGGCTAGACGTGGTTTTATGTTACTTGGTAAAAGTCCTTTTTATAATGGAAAAGATGTTTTTATGAATGTTAATGGTTTCTTTAGTAATCACTTTGCTATATTTGGTAATAGTGGTTCAGGAAAAAGTTGTGGAGTTAGTCGTGTTTTTCAAAATATGTTTCATGATCAGAAGCTTTTTCCTTATAAATCTAATATTTTGATGTTTGATTCGTCTGGTGAATATTATAATGCCTTTAGAAATTTATCTAGTATTAATCCTAACTATAATTATCGCTTTATTTCTACTAATGAAACAGAAGGTTTAGGAGAGGCTTTGCGTGTTCCTATTTATTTACTTAATGGAGAAGATTTAGCTTTACTTTTAAATGTTACTAATCATTCTCAACTTCCTATTATTGAGAGAATGTTAAAACTGGCTAAAATTTTTTCTGAAGATGATGTGGATTCTAATAGTTATAAAAATCATTTAATTGCTAAAGCGATTATGACGATTTTATATACAAATGAGACTGCTCCTAATAAGAGAAATGAAATTTTTTCTATTATTGCTAGTTGCTCTACACCAGAGTTTAATTTAGAAGCAGAGCTTAAAGGAATTGGATATACTAGAAAATTCAGGGATTGTTTCTTAATTGATCAGTTTGGTAATTTTACGGAAAGTGTTTTAATGACTGAGTATGTTTCATCATTTATTAAAGATGAATATGATTCATATGAACCAGAAGGAGATGTTTTCTATACCCTTGATACTTTAGAAAAAGCACTTAACTTTACCTTAATTAGTGAAGGATGGCTTAGAAATGAAAATACTTACGGTGATTCTGTTACGATTAAAGTGCGTCTTCATTCTTTAATTACTGGTAATAATGCTAAATTCTTTGATTATAAAGAATATGTTAGTCTAGAACAATATATTTCTTCTTTATTAATTGTTAATGGAAAAAAATATCAGTTGGTTAATATTAATTTGGATGATGTTGATGATACTTTTGCCAAGGTTATTGTTAAGATTTTCTCTAGACTTATTTTTTCTTTTTCTAAAGCTTTAGGAGATCGTGCTAGTATTCCTTTTCATCTAGTTGTTGAAGAGGCTCATCGTTATATTCAAAATGATACAGATACCTTTCTAATTGGTTATAATATTTTTGATCGTATTGCTAAAGAAGGACGTAAGTATGGAGTGATTTTAGGACTAATTACACAAAGACCAGTGGAAATGAGTGATACAGTTATTTCTCAATGTTCTAATTTTTTAATCTTTAAAATGAATCATCCTGCTGATGTTGAGTATATTCGTAAAATGGTTCCTAATATTAGTGAAGAGATTGTAGAAAAACAGAAAACATTACAATCTGGTACTTGTCTTGCTTTTGGACAAGCATTTAAAATTCCTTTGATTGTAAAACTTGAAATGCCTAATCCTGAACCTAGAAGTGGGAACTGTGATGTTGTTACGATTTGGGATGGAAATGGTGGAAGAGCAGTTGATGAAGATGATGATGAAGTTGAAGATTCTAGTACTGATCAAAACTCAAGTTCAGAAGTGATTGAATCGGCTAAATCTTCTCCTGTTAGTGAGGTAGCAGTTGAACAACCAGCGACTAATTTTAATGTTTCTAAAGATCAGCAAATCTCTATTCCGACTTTTCCAGTAGCAGGTAGTGAAACGGCTAATTTGTCTGATGTCAATAATCAAATAACGGGGTTAACATCTTCTAATGCTAATTTAATGGAGAATGTTCAAAGTGAAAATAAGGAATCTAATTCTGTTCCTGAAGTTCCTGTTGATGAGATCAAATCTAATGTTAATCTTATTCAGAATTCTAATCTTGGTTTAACTGAACCTAATTTGATGAATTTGGAAGTTGCAGAGAAAGAAGCTGTGGGTCCTCTTCCTGAACTTCAAAATATTGGTAGTTTAACAGGTAATGATAATGTTGATCAAATGATAGGAATTAAAGGGGAAAAGTCGATTGATTCTGGTATACCAGATGTTAATGTTTTTGTTCCTAATATGGTTGCTCCAAAGAATGCTACGGATATTTCTTTAAGTCAGCAATTTACAAATAGTGAAGCTATTACTCCTGATGTGAAAAAGGAAGAAGAAAAACCTGCTATTATTATTCCAGGTGGGCAAAATGTTAGTAGTGCTTTGATGGAAGGATTTTCAGGAGTAGCTGTTCAAGAGGATAATTAAGGACTAGTTAAATTAGTTCTTTTTTGTTATAATAAAAGCTAGGTGATAAAAATGTTTGAAAGTTTAGGTGAACGATTACAAAGTGCTATTCATAAAATGAAAGGGTACGGAAAAATTACGGAAGACAATATTAATGAAGTAATGAAAGAGATTAGACTTTCTTTATTAGAAGCGGATGTTAATTATAAGGTAGTAAAAGAATTTACGAATATAGTTAAAGAAAAAGCTTTGGGGCAAGAAGTTCAATCTAGTATTAATCCAGGTAATTTATTTGTGAAAATTGTTCATGATGAGCTTACTGAGTTACTTGGTGGGGATTTAGTACCTTTAAATATGAAAGGAAATCCTGCAGTTTTAATGTTGGTTGGTCTTCAAGGTAGTGGAAAGACAACTACTATTGGAAAATTAGCTAATTTCCTTAGAAAAAAACACAATAAGAAACCTTTACTAGTTGCTTGTGATATTTATCGTCCTGCAGCTATTGACCAATTAAAACAATTGGGCAAGCAATTGAATATTGAAGTTTATGAAGAAGGAAAAAAGAATCCTGTTGAGGTATGTGAACATGCGATTTCTTATGCTAAGGAAAATCATTATGATTATGTTTTGATTGATACAGCTGGACGTTTGCATATTGATGAAGAACTTATGGATGAATTATCTAATATTAATGAAGCAGTTGGTCCTGATGAAGTTCTTTTAGTTATTGATTCTATGATGGGTCAAGATGCAATTAATGTAATTACTGGCTTTCATGATCGGTTGCCTTTAACTGGCGTTATTCTTACAAAACTTGATGGTGATACTAGAGGTGGAGTAGCTCTTTCTGTTAGACATCTTACGAATGTTCCTATTAAGTTTATTGGTATTAGTGAGAAATTAGATGGATTAACTTCTTTTGATCCTGAACGTATGGCTGGTCGAATTTTAGGAATGGGGGATGTTGTATCTTTAGTTGAAAAGGCTCAAGATGCAATTGATGAAAAGGAAGCAGAGAAAACTGCTAAAAGAATGCAGGATGGAAAATTTGATTTAGAAGATTTTCTTAGCTCTTTAAAGCAAATTAGAAGAATGGGACCACTTGAGTCTTTAATTAAGTTAATTCCAGGAGCGAATAAGATGGGACTTAATCATATTAAAATAGATCCTAAACAAATGGATCATATTGAAGCGATTGTTTTATCGATGACACCTCAAGAAAGACGCAATCCAGATATTATCAAAGCAAGTAGAAAGACTAGAATTGCTAAGGGAAGTGGTACTAGTGTGCAAGAGGTTAACCAGTTATTGAAACAATTTGAACAAATGAAAAAAATGATGAAACAGTTTTCAAGCGGAAAGTTTAAAATGCCTTTTTAGGTATTTTTCTTTTTTTAGGCAGAAATAATAGGCACTCTTTTTATTCATACATAAAATAAACTAGATTGGAGGATAAAAAGATGTTTGAAAGACAAAATACGAACATGAATAATTTTGAATTTGATAATAGTTATACTGGTGATAATGGAGTTAATTATAATGATATCGATATCAATATGATGCAACAAAATGAAGTTATGGATAATGGTATGAATATGGGAGGATGTTGTTCTTCACCAATTAGTGAATGTCCACAAGAACGTCAAGTTCATAGAACAATTATGCATGAAGTTCCTCATGTATGTCCTATTAGAACTCGAATTATTAATCATCATGTTTATCGTCATACTTATAGACCAGAATATTCATGTTGTGAAGAAAATGTAGTTAGTAATATTCAATGCGGTTCTTGTTCACAATTTAGATAATTTATATAAATCACTTCGGTGATTTTTTTTCTTTGTCAAATATTTGTCAAGAAAAAAGTCTAATTATGTCAAGTTACTTGCATTCCTATATAGTCTGTAATATTCTTATATTAAGGGAGTGTGATACAATGATTTATCCATCTATTGACAAGCTTTTAAATATTGTTTCTTCAAAGTATGAACTTGTTCATTTAGCAGCAAGACGTAGTAAAGAGATTCAAAGAACAAGGCATTTACAGATGCAAGAAGGTGAATATAGGAGCAAAAAAAATATTGGTAGAGCTTTAGAAGAATTAGAGGGTGGACTTTTGAAGTTAAATAATGGTGAGTAAGTTAGACTTGCTTTTTCTTGATTGATTATTACGAACTAATGTTTTAAAATAAAATATTATGATTAGTTTAGAGGTGATTTTATGAAAATTATTAAATATAAGAAATTAAAGAGTGGGAAATATTTAATACAATTTGAAAATGGTACTTTGGAAATTTATGAAGAGACTATATTAAAATATGGGTTATTATTAAAAAAAAATATTACCATTGAAGAATATGAATTTCTAATTCAAGAAAATCGGTTTTGGGATTGTTATTATACTGCTATTCAATATATTAAAATTAGAAGTAGAAGTACTTATGAGGTTAGAAGTAAATTGGTTAAAGATAATTATTTGATTAATGATATTGAAAAGTGTATTCAAAAATTATTGGATCAAGGTTATTTAAATGATCAAAATTATGCAAATAGTTTTTTCCATGAACAATTAATTATAACTTCTAAAGGTCCAAAAAGAATTAGTAGTGAGCTTAAGAAAAGGGGAGTTCATGAGGAAATTATTGAGAAAGTTATTTCTTTATATGATGAGGATATCCAATATGATAAGTTATCTAAAATTATTTCTAAAATGATTCGTTCTAATCGAAATAAAAGTAATTCATTATTGCAGAAAAAAATCTATGCAGATTTGCTTCGGGAAGGATTTTCTCAGTCTGTTATTGATCGAGTGATGCAGGAGCAAAGTTTTAGTGATGATTCTGAAATTAGGAATAGAGAATATGAAAAGATTAGGAATCGACTTTCTAGGAAGTATCAAGGCTATGAATTAGAAAGAAAAGTTAAGGAGCAAATGTTTAGAAAGGGTTTTATTATTTAATGAAAAATATGAACTAAATCAGGATATAATTTGTCCATTCTTTCAATTTTTAGATAAAATTAGGAAGATAATGTATATAATTAATATGATTGAATCACTTAATAGCCAATTTAGAGCATATATAAAAAAGAAGTCTTTATTTCCTGCTACAGACATATCCTTACTAAAATGATTATACTTATTTATTAAAAATAGATTTAAAAGATGGAATCAAATCTATAGAATTGAGCAACTATTTTATTTGAAGTATCTATTATGTTTGATCATGGAATATAAAGTTTTTTGAAATTTTAATATTTTATATTCAAGTTTAGTAAAAAAAGAAACAAAATATTTTCTTGCTTCTATCGTGGAAAGATTTCTATTTACACAGTTTTATTTACATACTCTTAACATATTTTTAAATATTAATTTTGTTTATCATATAATTAGCTATATTAAAAATGAATCTGTGTGTAAAACAAATTCATTTTTTCTATTTTTATGAGTGATTTAAATTATTTTTTTAGTATGAATCACTTGAATTATTTTTTAGTAATTTTTCAAGATAGTCATTATATTTTCTTTTTATTATATTGTCTTTAAATTCTACTTTTTCATCTTCCCTTATTTGAATTAAAGAGTTGTAGTATAAAGAAGCATCTGATTTTAGTTTTTCTTCTGCTAGTGTTTCTTTAATTGAATTTTTTACTTTTGACAATTTTGGTTTATTTTTTTCTGCTACTTTTAAAATAATTTCATAGCCATATTCTGTTTTAACTGGTTCAGTTGTATATTTTCCTTTTTCAAGTGTTGCAGCAGCAGTGACAAAATTTTCTTCATAATTATCATCACTGTTGAAATAGCCTAAATTACCACCATCTTCAGCAGTTCCCTTATCATCAGAATATTTTTTGGCTAATTTTTTGAAATCTTCTCCATTATTTAACTTTTCAATAATTTCTTTGGCTTTCTTTTTTGCTTCTTCTTCTTTTTTTGTTTTCTCATCTTGTGAGTCATTATCACTGGCATTTGATTTAATTAAAATATGGCTTGCTTTAATATCGCCAATTGTTTTTGTATCATAATAAGATTTTATCTCATCTTCTGTTATTATTTTTTCTTCAACATATTTTTGAACAGCTAAATTTCTTTTATATTCAAGAGATAGCATATCTTTAAATTCATCTTCATTTGCTACACCATAGTAGCTTTGAATTGCTTGTAAGTATGTATCATTATCATTATAGTTTTCTTTGATTGTACTAATTTGATTTTCAATTGATTTTTTTTCTTTGTCATCTGTTTTATATTTTTTATCAAATAGAATATGGTCGATTTCATTTACTAAAATATTCATGGCATATTTCTCTTTTAAATCTTTATATAGGTCATCTGCAGTTATTTTTGTTTTTCCTATTTTAACAGCAACTTCTTTGCCATTTTTTAATTTTGCTGTTTGATTAAAGTTTATGATGATACTTGTTAGTAGGGCAATTGAAAGTACACCAATTATTCCATATAATGTTTTTGTATTTTTCACCTTTGTTCCTCCTTGCTTTTATAACATTATCATACCAAAAAATAGGGTATAGTGCAAATTATTTCAAAAAATTGGGTTAGTTTTAGCACACATTTTGACTATTTACCATAAAATAATGTGAATACCAAAAAAAAGGAGGAAATTTTATGGGTAACTATGTATCATCTTCTGCAATCATATTAGTATTATTTATTTTATTAATCATCATTCTTGGGGCATATATCTAAGTTAAGGAGGTGTCTTATGTCTTGCAATAATGAAAATGTTTCTACTAACAGAGGTAGAAATGGATTTATCATAATCATTGTTTTATATATTTTACTTGCAATTATTTTAGGTAGTGCTAGAAATAATAATTGCTGTTACTAAGAGTATTTTGAATGAGTATGTGCATAAATACTCTTTTTTTTGGAAAAATAGTAGTGGTGATATAGAATGTTATATTATTTGAATAGTTTTTATCTTTATTCTTTTTTTGGATTTTTATTAGAACTTACTGTGAAAACATTTCTTTTTCGTGGTATGAATAGTGGTATATTATATGGTCCTTGGCTTCCTGTTTATGGTTTTGGAGCGATTAGTGTTATTTTTATCATGCGTTTTGTTTTTAATCGATTTAAGATACCTCGTTGGTTAAAAATTATTTGTATATTTTTAATGGTATGTTTTTTTCTTTCTTTGATTGAATATGTAGGAGGTATTTTAATAGAGAAAGTATTTCATCAAACATTTTGGGATTATCGTGATATGAAATTTTCTTTAGGAAAATATGTATCTCTTGAAATGGCTCTGGTTTGGGGAATTTGTAGTCTTCTTATTATTTATGTAATTAAACCTTTATTTGATCCGTTTATTAAAAAAATACCAGTATTTGTTTCTATACTCATATCTATTATTTTTTTTCTCGATTTAGTTTTTACTTTTTTTGTTCATTAGTTTAAATTGGTGCATTCTACATTATATTTTTTTAATGAGTTTAAGTCATTGTTCTCAATTAGTAGGATCACTTCATCTAAATTGTTCTCTATTGTAGTTGGTTCAATTATAATATTTAAACTTTTTGTTATGTTTGTTTTATTAGTTAAAGTGATATGATAATTTTTGGGAGTTAGATTTAATTTTTCGATATTCTGATGAATTGTTTTTAATGTCATTTTTATTGTTGTGATATCTTTTATTTCTTCATCTATATTCACAGTATAGATTGGCAAATTTTTATTTTCTTTTAATAATTCTTTTTTTACTTCTTCTGTACAATGATTTAGTTTAGTATTATAAGTAATATTTATTTTTTGATGATTTTTTAATTTTTCTTTTAAATCTTTATTCATTATTTTTTGCATATAAGTATTTAGTGTTTTTCCTTCTAGATAATCTTTTTTATATGTATCTGTTATTTTTTTCTTTTTATAAGTTACTGTAAAATATAAGTGTTTATTATTTTTATGATAAACTTTCATTGAGTATGTATTTTTATTTGATATTATTTTTTGGTATTTGAAAAATTGTCTTTCTTCTAAGCTGCACTTTTCTTCTAGATAAGTTAGCATTTTTTCTTTTATTTTTGGAGTTATATAAACTGCTTTTTTTTCATAAATGATAATTAGACCAAAGAAGAGAATTACAATTAGATAAAATATTCCCATAGATAAAGTTAATTTTGTTTTTTCATTCATTTTATCACCATCTTTGCTTTTTCGTTGATTACTAATTATATAGCATAAGATGTATATTTAATACAATGTTTTTTTTGATTGCTTTAAATTTTTTGAAAAAGCCATTTACTAGTATTTTTTTTTGTGTTATTATGGTAATAATAGGTGGTGGCTAAGATGAACGGAACGATGAATCATAATTTAAAGATTATAAAGGCAAGAGTAGAGCAGGATAAATATGCTGCAGTTGAATTAAAAATTATTAAAGCTAATGGAGTTCAGGTAATTAAAGATTTATATGTAGAAAAGGAAATAAATAATGGAGAACTTTATGTTGCTAGTGATAATGTATTAGTTACCCTTCATCGAGCTTTAAGAAGTGGTGAATTTGCTAATTTGCAACTTATTTCTTTAACTGGTGATGTTTTAATGAATCCTGAGTTTAGTGAAATTCATCAAGTAGAAAATAATTTATTTGTTGGTGTTAAAGCAGTTAGTAATATGATTAGTATTAAGAACAACCAAGCTTTAAAAGCAGATCCTTTAAAAGTTCAAGAAATTGCCGTAGATAGTAAAACGATTAAAGAACAAATGATAAGTACAATGAGATCTCATAATCCTAATACTAATCGTGAATTAAAATTCCTTTATGAGGATGCTTATCATGAAGCATGTATATATAAAGTAGAAAAAGTCAATGGTAAATATGTAGCAACTCTTGTAGGGAATAAGGCAAGCTTTATTGCAACAGATGGCATTTTTGTATATTCTCATAGTAATATTGTTGCTGATATTACTAAGATAGAAAAAGTAGGAGAAGAAGAGGTTGTTGTTAAGAATATAGAAAGGGCAGATGTTCCGTTGCTTAGATTTGGTAAGGTTAATCAGTCCGTTTCTATGTATGATCAATATGCTCCTAAAAGTTTACCTGTAGAAGAGATTAGGCCAAATGTTCCTCATATTTCTGAAGTTGATGTTGATCAGGTTATTCTACCTGTGGAAGAAAATGTTAGTGTACAACCTGTAGAAAGTAATCTTAATATTAAGGATTCTATTTTAGAAGATGTTAATACTAATGTTTTTGTTAGCGATCCAGTGGAAATTACTGAAAAAAGCGCTTCTTCTAATCTTTCTATAGATACACAAATGGATACTCAAAATCAGACTTTTGATCACTTTTTTGGTGTAGATGAATCTTTGGAAGATCATTCCTCATCTGTTGAGGTAGATGATTATAGTAGTACTACTACTGATAAGTATGAGCAGTTGGGTGAAATGATTTCTAAATTAATTGCTGAACAAAAAGATGCTCGAAAAAAAATAGTAAGTTATCAATCTAAAGTAAGTGAAATGGAAGAAAGGTTAAATAGAGCTAGTCAAGAAATAGAAAGTAAAACTAGTAAAGTTAATACATTAATTAATCAAAATCGTCAAATTGGTGATGAAAATAGATCACTTAAAAATAGAATGAGTGGTCTTGAAAGTAAAGTTCATACATTAGAACAAAGTAATAAAAAATATATTAAAGAAAATGATCGACTAAGAGCAGAAGCTACTAAAGGAAATGACAAACTTAATGGAATTATTTCTTCTGTTAGTGAATTGCTTGGGAGTTATGGCGATTTAGATGGTAATTATGTAAAGTCAAAAGTAGCATAAAAAATGGTAATAGATATAAAAGTAGATTCAGATAAAGTGGAATTTACTTTTTTATTTTGATCGTGGAAATATTATAAACTGCCTATTGACAAAATCGACTGGGGGGGGGGGTATGATAGAATCATATAATGAAAATAGAGGTAGTAAGTGTAATGAAGAAAATAAAAACAATATTTCAAGGTAGTTATAAATTTTTTTTTGGGATGGTTTTAGGTATGTTTTTAGCTAGTGGAGGAGTGTATGCAGTAACTACAATTATGGGTAGTAATATTACTTATTCTAATGCTGGTTCAGGGCTTTCCTCAACTAATGTTCAAGGAGCGATTGATGAATTATATGATCGAGTAAAAGAAAATACCTTTATGGAGGCATATCTTACTGATGAAGATTATTTGTTAGGAAATAGCTTTTCTTGTACTCGTATTGGACAGCGTCGTTGTCCTATTGGTACGCTTATTAGATATAGGGTTAATAGTAATGAAATATTGAATTTTCGTGTTTTGGCTGATGATGGTCATACAATAGTTATGCAAAGTATGCAGGATATTTTTATTCGTCAAAAGTGGAGTGATGCTTTTTCCTTATTGATAGATAAAACAGCAAACTGGAATGTAAATGACATAACTTACAAGAATCCTACTTCAGATAAACAAATTGTAGCGAAAGCGCGAATGATTACTAAAGAAGAAGCAGAAAGCCTTGGATGTACAGAGGAGCATAATAGTTGTCCGATTTGGTTAAAGGATAATAGTAATGAAGGTTATTGGACGATGGAGTCTGCAGGTGGTACTGATTATTCAGGTGCATATGTTATAGGTGGATACAGTAATGATAGAGTATTTCAGGCAAATCATTATGAGATTTATAACCACTCTTTTTCTTCAGTGCGAGCAGTAGTAGAAGTTTCAAAACTAGATTAATTATTATGTTTAAAATTACGATAGGAATGAACCAGTGTCTTTCTTTTTTTTTATATTAATGATAAAATATAGTTGTTTTCGTAATCCTACATTTTTTTTAGTAGAGATATTTTATACTTAAAATGAGGTGGTTTAATGTTAGAGGTAAAAAACTTAAGTTGTAAGGTGAAAAATATAGATAAAACTATACTTTCTGATTTTAACTTGAAAATTAACGATGGAGAAGTTCATGTTATTATGGGACCTAATGGTACTGGTAAAAGTACTTTATCTAAAATGATTATGGGGCATTATCAGTATGAAATTATTGATGGGCAAATCTTTTTTAATGATCAAAATATTACCTCTTTTAATACTAGTGATCGGGCTAAAAAGGGAATTTTTTTAGCGATGCAAGACCCAACTGTTATTGAAGGTGTTAGTAATAGTGAATTTTTAAAAGAAGCAGTAGGCGAAGTTAGAGGAGAAAAAGTTAATTTATATCGGTTTATTACAGAGATGAATAATGGTATTGAAAATCTTCATTTAAGTAGTGATATGTTGCATCGATCTATTAATTCTGGATTTAGTGGTGGAGAGAAAAAGAAGAATGAAGTTTTACAATTAAGAGTATTAAAGCCTAAATTCATTATTTTAGATGAATTAGATAGTGGTCTTGATGTTGATAGCTTAAATATTGTTTGTTCTAATATTAATCAGTATTTAGAGGAAAATAAGAATGTTTCTGTTTTAATTATTACTCATTATCCTAGGATACTTGAATATATTCATCCTGATTATGTTCATATATTAAATAAGGGAAGGATAGTGCAAACAGGTGATTATTCTCTTGCTAAAAAAATTGAAAAATATGGTTATCAGGGTATAAATGAACTAGGAAAGAATGATTTTCATGAATAAGATAATAGAGAAGGATACAATTTTATATTTAGATAGTAAGGATACCCATGTTGTTTTAGATATTAATGCAAGTTGTAAAGTAAAAGTATATCATTTTGTTATTGATTCCGAAAGTGAGATTTATATTAATCTTAATCATGAGGGGGCAGAGATTAATTATTATTATTATATAATTAATTATCAAGATCATCGTTATCAAATTAATGTAGTTCATCATAAAAATCATACAATTAGTCATATTTATAATCATGGTGTTAATGTAAAAAACAATAACCTTCATTTTTCTGTTAATGGGATTGTCCCTAGAGATATTGTTCATTGTATCTGTAATCAAGAAAATCAGATTATTAATATAGAAAATGGAAAAAGTACAATTTGTCCTAATTTATTAATAGATTGCTATGATGTTATTTCTAATCATTCGGCATATATTGGGAGATTTAAATTAGAAGAATTATTTTATTTGGAAAGTAGAGGATTATCTAGAAAAAAGGCTTATCAACTTTTATTGAAGGGATTTTTAATTCCTATCGAGATGGATCTTAAAAAGATTGAAAATTTTTTATTAGAAATAGAAAATATTTAGGAGGTGACTTGATGAATAGAGAAGACTTTCCTATGCTTAAGGAAGATATTGTCTATTTTGATAATGGGGCTACGACATTAAAACCACAATGTGTAATTGATAAGATGGTGGATTATTATAGTCATTACACATCTAATATTCATCGTGGAGATTATGAAGCGGCGATTAAAACAAATCAGGAATATGATGGGGTAAGAGAGATCGTGCGAGACTTTATTTGTGCTAAGTCGACTAGTGAAATTGTTTTTACTAAAGGAAGTACTGAAGCTCTTAATATGATTGTTTTTGGATACTTTATGCATATTTTACATAGTGGGGATGAAGTTTTAATTGATAAGGCAGAACATGCTAGTAATGTTTTACCTTGGTATGTTTTACAAGAAAGAATTGGTATTCAGGTAAAGTGTATTTCTTTGAATGAGGAGTATGAACTTACTTCAACTAATGTAGAAAAGGCTATTACAGATAAAACTAAAGTTGTTGCAATTAGTCATGTTAGTAATGTAATAGGTGATATTCGTGATGTTAATCACATTGGTAAGATTTGTCATGAAAAGGGAATTTATTTTGTTGTAGATGCTAGTCAGGCTGTTAGTCATACCTCTATTGATGTTGTGAGTGATCATATTGATTTTATGGCTTTTTCTGGGCATAAGATGATGGGGCCTACTGGTGTTGGGGTGTTATATGGAAAATATGATTTACTTGATCAGATGGAGCCTTTAGAATATGGCGGTGGGATGAATCAATTTTTTGAGAGCGATGGAACGTATGAGTTGAAGTTACCACCAACTAAGTTTGAGGCTGGTACCCCTCCTATTGCTGAAGTTATTGGTTTAGGAGAGGCTATTCGTTATATTAATAAAATAGGGGTTTCTAAAATTAGGGAACATGAGCTTAATTTAAAGAAATATTTGATTTCTGAAATGGAAAAGATTGATAATGTTATTTTATATAATAAGAATAGTGAAAGTGGAATTGTTATTTTTAATTTGGATCATGTATTTAGTCAAGATACTTCCATATATTTAAATCATTATCATATTTATATTCGAGCAGGGAATCATTGTACAAAGATGCTTAAGGATGATTTAAGAATCAAAAATACTTGTCGTGTTAGTTTGTATGTTTATAATACAAAAGAAGATGTGGATCGATTTGTTGATGCTTTAAAGAAAAGTTATGATATATTTAAAATAGTAATATAGAAAGAGTGTGTTTTATGAATATAGTAGAGGATAAAGAATTAAGAAGAGAAATTATTGTGGATAATTATCAAAATCCAATGAATAGGGGATTAGTTGAGGATAGTACTTACTTGAAGGAAAATACAAACAATGAATCGTGTATTGATAATATTGATATGCAACTTAAGGTTGTGAATGATATTATAGAAGATGTTCGTTTTGATGGAGAGGCTTGTGCTATTTCTACTAGTGCTACTTCTATTCTTATTCGGAGTTTAATTGGTAAAGATGTAATGGAAGCTAGAAGAATATTGCAGAATTATCGTAATATGATAGAGGAAAAAGAATATGATCAAGATCTATTAGGGGAACTTGTTGTTTATGATGAGATCTCTAAACAACCCAATCGAATTAAATGTGCTTTACTTCCTTATCATGCTGTTTGTAAAATGTTAAATAGATTGGATGAAAGTTAATGGAAATTGTTGGGTTAAATCGAGATCATATCGAAAAGATTTCTTCTATAAAAAAGGAAAGTAGTTGGGTAAGGGATTATCGATTAGATAGTTATGAGAAGTTTTTAAGTCTTGAAATGCCTAATTTTGGACCGATGATTGATCTTGATTTTCAAAGGGTGATTTATTATAAACATAATGATTCGGATGATGCTATTAAAAATGATTGGAATCAGGTATTAAGGCCTGTTCGGGATGAACTTGATGATTTGGGTGTACTTGAGAGTGAGGCTCATCTTGATGGAATAGGTGTGCAATATGAGAGTGAAGTAATCTATCATAATATGATTAAGGAGTTAGAAGATAAAAATGTTATCTTTACTTCTATTGAGCAGGCTATTAAAAATTATCCAGAGCTTGTTAAAAAATATTTTGGTAAGATTGTAGCAAATGATGAAAATAAATTTGCAGCATTAAATTCAGCGGTATTTAGTGGAGGTAGTTTTATCTATATTCCTAAACATACTTCTCTTGATCGTCCTTTACAAAGTTATTTTCGTATTAATAGTCGTAATATGGGACAATTTGAAAGGACGTTGATTATTGTCGATGATGATAGTAGTTTGCATTATGTTGAAGGATGTACAGCTCCAACTTATAGTGATGCTAGTTTACATGCTGCTGTTGTTGAAATTTATGTAGGAAAGAATAGTAAATGTAGATATTCTACTATTCAGAATTGGGCGAATAATGTTTATAATTTAGTGACAAAAAGGGCTTTGGTTGCAGAAGGTGGGGAAATGGAATGGATTGATGGTAATATTGGTTCTTATAAGACGATGAAGTATCCTTGTTGTGTTTTAAAGGGGGATCATTCACGTGGAACTTGTATTACGATTAGTGTAGCAAGTAAGAATCAGGAACAAGATAGTGGAGCTAGGATGATCCATTTAGGCAAAAATACAAAAAGTAATATTATTTCTAAAAGTATTAGTCAAAGTGGAGGAAATGCAACATATCGTGGCAAAGTTTATATTGATTCTAATGCAGATAATAGTGAGGCAATGGTAAAATGTGATACTTTAATTTTAGATCAGGATTCTAAAAGTGATACTATTCCTGTCAATGCTTGTTATAATGAATCTAGTAATATTGAACATGAAGCTACGGTTTCTAAGGTTAGTGAAGAAAATCTTTTCTATATGATGAGTCGAGGATTAAGCGAGGAGAAAGCAACAGAGTTAATTGTTTTGGGATTTTTAGATAAATTTAGACAGGAATTACCTATGGAGTATGCAGTTGAGTTAAATCAGCTGATTAAGAGAAATTTATAAATTGGGGATAAATTGTTTTTTAAATATGATGAATTGTTTAGAACAATTCATTTTTTTTGGCAGAAAATCTTTTTTAAACTGTTGAAAATGTCCTTTTGACTATTTTCTTTTAATTCGTATTATATTTCGTGAAAGGAGGAATATTATGCTTAATCAGATAGTTTTGGTAGGTAGACTTGTTCGGGATATTCAAGTAAATAGTGGGAATGATACCAATAAAAAGATTGCAACACTTACTTTAGCCGTTCCTAGAAGTTTTAAAAATCATGATGGTTTATATGATACGGATTTTATCGATTGTACTCTTTGGGATAATGTTGCTATGAATACAGCTAATTATTGTAAAAAAGGTGACATAGTTGGTATAAAGGGTCGAATTCAGTCAAGAATAGTAAAAGATGAAGATGTTAATAAAACCGTGGTTCAAGTTATTGCTGAAAAAGTAACTTTTTTATCTAGTAAAAAGGAAGAAGAAAGCAAGAATGATTAATTGTTCACTATTCGTTAACTTTGAACAAAAGTAGATCTTCAATTCTTATAATGACTTTATATTATGAGGTGGTATTATGTTATTAGCTGTTAGACTAAAGACTCTAAGGGAGGAAAAAGGATTAACACAGTCTAAATTGGCCAGTATGCTTAATGTTACTAAATCTACTATTAGTTATTATGAAAATGGAGAAAGAATTCCAACTGTTAGTAATTTATATGAATTATCTAAAATATTTAATGTTGGTTTTGATTATTTGATAGGAAATGATCAGTATGTAATTGCTGAGGATAGTGAAGTTCAAAATTATGGAATGTATATGGCTAAAGAGGAATTAGAATTTATTAAAGAAATTAGGCGGTATAGTAAATTTCATAGTGAAGTAATTAAAGATCCACAACGATGTGCAGAACGAATTAATAAAAAATTATTTTAGCGATAATAGAGAACACAGGGTGTTCTCTTTAAATATTTTATTGTGTTTTTGGATTCTAGTAAAATATCGAAGCAAAAAGGAGATGATGAATTTGTTTTATTCAAAGATTCATCTTTTTGTCAAAATTCTTTGTAAATATTGATGATAGTAGTATAATAAGTGTAATAAGATAAAGTGGTTTAGTATTAGTATGTTTTTTTATTAAAATGTTCTAGTAGATAGGGTGCTTTGTTTTTTGAATAATAATCTTATATAACAATTTATAATTTTATTTTTAAAGAAAATAAGGAAAAGGAAACTTGAAATGAAAGAAAAAGGAGAAATTATCTTAAAAATAGTACTAGCCTTTATTTTAGGGTTAATATTAGCAGGTGGGGGAGTTTATGCAGTGAATTTAATCAATGCAAGGGATATTGACTATTCTAATTCAAAATTATCATCAGATAATGTTCAAGGCGCAATCGATGAATTATATGAAAAAGTAGATATTGGTAAATCAATAAATAAGGCAGGAAAGTTTGTGGTAGCCTATACCTATAGTGAGTCAGGATCAAATCAGTGTATAATGGGAAATGAAGTAACATGTCAGAAAAATACATGCTATGAAACAAAAACAACAGGAAGTTGTCCAGCAGGAACAATTATTTTGTATAAGGTTAATGATACAAATATAGTAGGGTTTAACGTATTGTTTGATGAAGGGTCAACGATGACTATGCAAAGTCAGAGAAAAATAGTTGCAAATATGCAATGGATCAGTAAAGAGGATTATGTTAGTGCTGGAGGAACAGATTATGGAAGTACTGGGAAAAATGATAATGGACCATTAACAATATTAAAGGCATTAGAAAATGCAACAAGTAGTTGGAGTAATGTTAATGATCAAACATATAGTTTAGAAACAAATACAGGCTGTAGTACATATAACTCATGTATAGCAAATACCTATACCCTAGGAAGTAGAACAGGAAAGGCAAGGATGATTAGTGTAGAGGAGGCAGTAGCTTATGGTTGTCCAAATAATATCTGTAAAAAGTTTATGACAGCGAATGGAAAAGAATATTATTGGACCTCTTCTGCTGATTCTTTACATTCTAGCATAGGTTGGTATGTGAATCATGACGACAGTAAGTTGAGTGGTTTAAGTGTGATCTATACTCCTGGTGCACGTGCAGTAGTAGAAGTATCAAAATAGTTTTATAAAGGTAAGAATATAATAGTATGTCTTATTATTGATTTATATATATGTTTAAATTTTATATTTGCTAATCAGAGATATAAAAGGTGATGTGTGTTTTATAATGGAATAAAATTGTGAAGGGATAAAGATGAATAAAATTAAAAAAATAAAAATTTTAACCATAGTATTTATTTTAGTAATATTAGTGTCTAGTATATGTGTAAATGCTGTTGCTACAATTGTGGGAAGTGATGTTACATATTCTAATACTAAATCAGGATTAACATCAACTGATGTTCAAGGAGCAATCGATGAATTATATGAAAAATTAGATATTAAAAAAGTAGACAAATTTGTAGCTGTTTATGATTATAATGAAACAGAGGGTGCTAGTGATTATTGTGTAACAGGTGAGGAGGAAACTTGTAAAAGAACAACTTGTCATAAAACAAAAACAGCAAATAGCTGTAAAGCAGGAACGATAGTTTTATATAAAGTGAATAGTATAACTGTAATGCCTTTTCATGTTATGTTTGATCAAGGAAGTAAATTAATTATGCAAAGTCAAAAAAGTATTGTTACTGATACAGAATGGTGTAGTAAAGAGGACTATAAAGAAGCAACTGGTTCTGAGGATGATTATAGTAAAAATGCTATTAAACTAGGACCAATAACTGCACTGACTCGATTAGAAAAAGCGACAAAGGATTGGGATAATGTTGATGAGCAAACCTATTCTTTAGGAACAACTTCTTTTTCAGGTAAAGGTGCCTATACAGGGTGTGATTATGGCGCTGAACTTGCTTGTTCAGGAAATTCCTATACTCTTCCGAGTAGAACAGCAAAGGCGAGATTAATTACTATGCAGGAGGCAGTAAGTTTTGGATGTATGCTGTTTAGAAATACTTGCCCAATGTGGATGACAAAATTTTTGAATACTGATTATATGACTATGAATACTAATGGTATTAAGAATCCGATTTCTCCTTTTCATATAGGAAGCCAAGGGTTGGTACCGTATGGAACGGTGGATATGGAATTTGATATTCGTTCAGTAATAGATGTTTATAAATAATAGAAAATGATACTTTATTGAATATTATATTTTTAGGAGATAGGATGATGTTTATTTTTGATGTAATTAGGTGTAGAGTCAAGGAGTATTAAGATGGTATTAAAAGATATAACTTTTTTGTGTTATCATAAATGTTAGTAATAAGATTTCATGTTTTATTGCTTTACTATTCTTTTTTCTTTTGGTATTGTATTAGTAGAATAGAGGATGATTAGATGATTAAGGATATTATAGATAAAAAAAGATTAGGGTTAAGTTTGAGTTATGAGGAGCTTTCTTCTATATTTAATGGGTATATGAAGGGTGAAGTAGAAGATTATCAGATGAGTAGTTTATTGATGGCTATTTGTATTAATGGAATGGGTGAGGATGAGATTTTTGATCTTACTGAAATCTTTATTCAAAGTGGGGATACTTTAGACTTTAGCCGTATTCCTGGTATAAAGGTAGATAAACATTCTACTGGGGGAATAGGGGATAAAACTACTTTGGTTATTGTACCAATTGTTGCATCTTTGGGTGTACCTGTTATTAAAATGAGTGGAAGAGGTCTTGGTTATACTGGAGGGACTATTGATAAATTAGAGTCTATTTCTGGATTTAGAACAGATCTTACTAATGAAGAAATAATTGATTCCGTTTCTAAAGTAGGGGCAGTGATCACAGGTCAAACAGCCAATTTGGTTCCTCTTGATAAGATGATTTATGCTCTTCGTGATGTTACTGCAACAGTCTCTTCTATAGCTTTAATTGCAGTTAGTATTATGAGTAAAAAGTTAGCTGCAGGTGCGGATAAAATTTTGCTTGATGTAAAATATGGAAAAGGAGCTCTTGTTTCTACTAAAGAAGAGGCTGAGGAGTTGGCCTTATTGATGCAAAAGATTGGAAAAAAGTATCAACATGAAGTTCGTTATGTTCTTTCTAATATGGATCATCCTTTAGGTTGTTATGTTGGAAATAGTTTGGAAGTTCAGGAAGCAATTGAGACTTTAAAAGGAAATGTTGCAGGTCGTTTTTATGAATTATGTATAGAACTTTCTAGTCATATGGTTAGTATGTCTAAAGGGATTGATTATGAAGAGGCAGTGTCATTGGTTGAGGAAGTAATTAAAAATGGTCGAGCTTATCATAAATTTGAGGAAATTGTATGTAATCAAAAAGGAGATCTTGCACATATTCAAGTTAGTCCTCATATTCATCCAGTATATAGTGAACGGGAAGGAATTATAAAAGATATTGATGCTTTGAAAATAGGAAAGCTTAGTTTAAGTTTAGGTGCTGGAAGATGTGAAAAGAATGATGTGATAGATTATGGTGTAGGAATTGTTCTTCATAAGATGGTTGGAGAATCGGTTCATAAAGGCGATCTATTAATGGACCTTTATTTTAATCATGATAATTTTGAAGTGGATCAGAGTATTTTTAAAATTGAGTAATTTTTATAATATTAGAATGGTTTATTTCTAATGTTTTTTTATTTTATAGTATAGTAGTAATTTTTGAATATGAATATATATTTTATGATATAAAATATTATACTGATAAAAAATGTGTAGTTGTCAATGATGTGAGACAAAAATAAGTCGAAAAAAATATTAATT
>CANRVH010000025.1 GCA_947643225.1 uncultured Clostridia bacterium | reverse complement strand
TACTGACATTTTCAAAAAACGATACAACATGACATTATCACAAAATGATTACAATAATCACAAAAATAATTGACAAAGAAAAATTTTATGTTATAATATAAGCGATTTACAGGGGGTGCCATTATGCAAAATGGTAAAGTTTTTAAAAATCTAGAAAATCTTCAAAATATCTATTATATAAAAGAAAATGGTAACTATTATGTTCTCTTAATATTTACAAATGAAGAAAAATATATTCCTTTAAAAGAAGGAAGACTATTAATTGAAAAATTAAATAATGATCAAACACTAAGAAAAAAATTATTAAAAAAAGGGTTTTATGGATTTTATCGTATTGTAAATGATCAATATCAAGAAATAAGTTTTACTGAATATCAAGCACCAGATAAACCAAATCCCTACGAAGTAATAAAGGATCGAAATCTACCTCTTAGTCAACGGGTAGCAGCGGCAGAAGAAATAAAAACATTACAAACATCTAAAGTTACTATACGAGATTCAATTAGACCTAGATTAAGAAATATTGAAAAAATATATCTATATGAACCAGAAAAACAATATATTATATATTATAAAAATGGGATGAAAGAAATAGTAACAAAAGAAGAGTTAATACAACTAACATCAAATTATCTCATATTCAACAATCTAAAATCACTAAAACAATTATATGATATGGCAATAATAGAAGACATAACAGAAGAAAAGATGGATTCTCTTTTTAAAAAATATAGTTTGAAAGATTCCGAGGAAAGAATAGATATAGAAAAAATAATATTATATAAGGATAAAAATGAAGATAAAGAATCCACAAAGGCAATAGTGTTCTATAAAAATGGAAAAACAAAAGTTATAAATCGTAGTGAAGCAGAAAGAGAAATTCTAAACCTAAAAAAATCAAATAACATTAGCTCACCAGAACAATTATTTGCTGAAAATAGAATTGAATGTGTGGAAAAATTCAATTTATATAGAAATTTTGAAAATTATAGAAATCAAGTATTAGAAAAGAATAATATACTACTTCAGGAAGATGATCCTTTTGAAGTAATGCCAGTAGATGATTTCTACAATTTAAAAAGTCAAGGATATAGAAAACTAGATAAGGAACAACAAAAATTTAAAGATAAAATAAAGAATATAATCCAAAAATTAGAAAACAAATTTGACAAACAATTAAAAACAATGAAGTTAGCAAGTTTCTTTAGTATAGGATTAGGAGTTTCTTTTTTGAATATAGCTGTACATTCGGTTACTTTAGTTCATAAAGTTATTGCATCAGAAAAACAAATAGAATTTTGCAATGCAGATGATAAAAATTTAGAAATATTTATAGGAAACCAAGCACCATTACAAACTAAAAGTTCATTAGATGCACTGGAAAAAGAATTGATCAAAGCGAAGAAAAAAAGAAGAGAACAAAACGAACTTCATCAAGCAATTCTTAAAAAAGATACCATTCCTCAAGAAGAATTAAAAATGTCAAGTGTACCAGCAGAACGAATAATAATAGAAGAACAACTGAAAGAAGAAAATCAAACAATGCACAAAGAAGTACAAGTAGAAGAAAATAATGTGACTTCTATAGCAGAGGTTCCAGAAAATAATAATCAAACAGAAGCAATTAATTATATTGCTATCTATAATATAACTCCTAAACAATTAGATATAATAAAAGCAACAATTCAGCATGAAGCAGGGTGGAATGAGGAAGAAGTAGAAGCTGTTACATCTACTGTTATCAATCGTTGTGTATCAGGAATTTGGGGAGGAAGTGATCCATGGAGTGTAATCACTGCACCTACTCAATTTTCATCATACGGTTATGGATATTATAAACAATACCTTAATGGAAATTATGCAGACTATACAGATACAATTGTGAATGAAATGTTATCAGGGGAAAGTGGTCCTATACATGGTTATGAAAGATTTTCATCAGGAGGCTCAGGTGAACAATTTACACCAGGCGGAAATCATTATCGTTAAGATAAAAGAAATAATATGATAAAAACCTAATTTTTTAGGTTTTTTTACTATGGATAGAAAAATTAGTTTAAAAAATACTTCTTAAAAAATCAGATTATAAATTGACTTTCAACCAATTACAGATTAAAATAACACTAAGAAAGTAGAGGCTAAAATGAATACTAATTTAACCCTGTTTTATTCATCAAGAGTATATTTAAATTTAATAGAAAATATACCCCTTGAAGAAATAGATGAACTAACAATCGAATATAAAAATCAAGAAGAAATATTAGGATCAGAACTCTTCGCTGATCAGATCAATGCTTTCTATGTATACACTTCTAACTATCGTAGAAAAATTAAAAATCCAGAAGCTAGAAAAGGAAAGATATGTATTACTTATTTTGATCATAATAACAAATTACAAATACTAAGAGTAATATATAATAAAGATAAAATTAAACATAGTCCTAAAAAAATGGTAAATTCCATCAACCAAGAGTTAAAGGAAGCAAATAATAATCAGATAGTTTTAGCACTTTTTAATCACTTTAACTTTATCTTTGAATCAGAGTATAATCGAATCTATCATAAACTATATAGATTAAAAAAAGATTTAAGCTATACAGTTATACCAACAAAACAGCAAAAAACTTCATATAATCGATTACTAAAAATAATTAAAGAAGAGCTAAATAAGGGCTATAATCCATCTACTGACAAAACAACATCTCTTTCTTATTATCATATAAGATTAGTTGACGAATTTTTAGAAGAAACTCAAAATATAAAAACAATACCAAAGAACAATTCAGCAAGGAAAGATAGCCAAATACCGATATCTTCAGAAATCAACATTCCAAAAACAGACTCCCCAAAAAGTTTAGTAAAATCAAACAAATCCTTATATAGATCAGGAGATACTTCATGGAAAAATTAGTTACTCAATTTTTGGAATATTTAGTATATCAAAGAAATTATTCCCATTATACAATCACAAACTATCAAAAGGATTTATTAATATACCAAATTTATTTAAAAAAAGAAGACCTAGATTATTTAAAGATAGAATACACAGATCTTAGATTTTATTTAATGTATTTAAAAGAAGAAAAAAAGGAAAAAAATTCCTCGATTTGTCGCAACTTATCAGCATTAAGAACCTTTTATAACTATTTAATGGCAAATAGCTTAATTGATAATAATCCTTTTAATTATATATCTGGCCCTAAAAAAGAAAAAAGACTTCCTCGTTACTTCGAATACAATGAATTAGAACAATTATTTCAAGCACCAGATATTCATACACCATATGGGCAAAGAGATTCATTAATATTAGAAATGCTCTATGCTACAGGAGTTCGAGTAGGAGAATTAGTAAATATTAAACTTAAGGATATGAATGAAGAGGAAAGAACAATACTAATTTTAGGAAAAGGAAATAAAGAACGAATTGTTCACTACGGAGAATATGCTAAGGATATTTTAGAAATTTATTTAAAAGATGGTTATCCTAAAATAAATAAAAATAATTTAGAGTATCTCTTTATTAATAATAAAGGAACAAAATTAACAGAACGAGGCATCAGAGATATTTTAAACAGAATAATCAAAAAAACAACATTACATAAAAAAATTTCTCCTCATATGCTTCGTCATACCTTTGCTACCCATCTATTAAATGAAGGCTGCGATATATTAAGTGTTCAAAAACTTTTAGGGCATGAATCTATAGATGCTACCCAAATTTATACCCATGTAACTACAGATCACTTAAAAGAAGTTTACTTCCATTCCTTTCCAAGAGCGAAAATTAATCACTCTAAGGAATTAAACAAAGAAAATACAAATCTAAAATAAAAAGATAAAATAGTAAACAATAGTACAACTAGCTTCACCAAAAAACAAATAAAATTAGTTAAAAAAAGAAAAACTTTTAGTTAGAGTATATCTTGATATTCTTTTTCTTTGCCTAACTCATTTAAATGTGATACGATAGAAAAGATGAAAGTGTAAAAATACGTAAAACTAGTTTCTTTCATCTTGATTTTTTTGCTATAATATAAATAGTTAGGAGTGTTAAAGATGGCATTAAAGTATGATGAGGATTCAATAAAAATATTAGAAGGACTAGAGGCAGTCAGAAAAAGACCAGGAATGTATATTGGCTCTACTGACAAAAAAGGTCTTCATCATTTGGTTTGGGAAATCGTAGATAATTCTATTGATGAGGCCATTAACGGATTTGGAGATTATATTAAAATTACACTTCATTCAGACCAATCAGTTAGCGTTGAAGATCATGGCCGTGGTCTCCCTGTTGGAATGCATTCATCAGGAAAATCTACTCCTGAAGTAATCTTAACGGTTCTTCATGCAGGAGGAAAATTTGAAAACTCAGGTTACAAAGTATCTGGTGGTCTACATGGAGTAGGTGCAAGTGTTGTCAATGCTTTATCTAAGTATTTAGAAGCAACAATTAATCATGATAAAGGAACTTATTATATACGTTGTGAAGAGGGAGGAAAAGTAACAGTCCCTCTTAAAAAAATAGGTACAACAAATAAAACAGGTACAACAATTCGTTTTTTACCTGATTCTGAAATATTTCAAACAACTAATTTCTCTTTTACTACAATCTGTGAAAGAATGCAAGAATCTGCCTTTCTTTTAAAAGGGATTACAATAGAAATAATAGATGAAGCAGACAGTCGAGCTACTAAATTTTGTTATGCTAGAGGAATCGAAGAGTTTGTAGAATATTTAAATAAAGGAAAAAATCCATTACATAAGGTGTTAAGTATAACAGGCCAAAAAGAGGAAATAGAAGTAGATATTTCCATGCAGTATACAGATACTTATAGTGAAACAATAGTCTCTTTTGTTAATGACGTAAAAACAATAGATGGAGGTTCGCATGAAGCTGGATTTAAAGCAGCCTTAACTAGAGTATTTAATGATTACGCCAAAACAAATGGATTTCTCAAAAATAAAGACAATTCATTAGATGGAAGCGATGTTAGAGAGGGACTAACAGCTGTAATTTCCTTAAAAGTGCCAGAGTCTTTATTACAATTTGAAGGACAAACAAAAGGAAAATTAGGAACTCCCGAAGCACGAGCAGTAGTAGATACCATTACAAGTGAACAACTCAAAGTATTTTTAGAAGAAAATAAAACGATTGCAACAGAAATTATTAATAAGGCCCTTAAAAGTAAACTAGCAAGAGAAGCAGCAAGAAAAGCTCGTGAAGAGGCAAGAAAAGGAAAAAAAAATAACCCAAAAGAACGAGCTTTATCAGGTAAATTGACTCCCGCTCAATCAAAAGATAAAACAAAGAAAGAATTATTTTTAGTAGAAGGAGATTCCGCAGGCGGTTCAGCAAAACAAGGAAGAGATAGACGATATCAGGCCATTCTTCCACTACGTGGTAAAGTCATTAACACCGAAAAAGCTAAAATGGATGATATCCTTAAAAACGAGGAAATTAATACCATGATCTATACAATAGGAGCTGGTTGTGGAGCAAGTTTTGATATTAAAGACTGTGAATATAACAAAGTAATTATCATGAGTGATGCTGATGAAGATGGTGGTCATATTCAGTGTTTACTTTTAACTTTCTTTTACCGATTTATGCGCCCATTAATTGAAGATGGCAGGTTATACATCGCTCTTCCTCCTTTATTTAAAATAGACTATGGAAAAAATAAAACAATAGAGTATGCTTATACCATAGAAGAAATGAAAGAAAAAACAAAAGGAAAAAAATGCGAAGTACAAAGATATAAAGGATTAGGAGAGATGAATGCTGATCAACTTTGTGAAACAACAATGCAACCAGGTACTAGAACTTTAATCAGAGTAAATATAGAAGATGCTCAACTAGCTGAAAAACGAGTTAGTGTTCTTATGGGAGATGATGTTGCTCCTAGAAAAGAATGGATTGAAGAAAATGTAGAATTTTCACTAGAAGATGAGTATCAAATTTAAAGATAAATTTAGTGATTTAAAAACCACAAGATCTTTTAAAAAAGTGTAATCAATATACCAAAATTAAAAAAATGAACTAGTAGAAATACTTAATAATGAATTAAATAACAAGCATATATATTAATTAAAAAAGTAGGTGATAATATGACCAAAATTACAAAAACACAAGAAGTAATAGAAAAAATTCAGGAATATACTTTAGAAGAAATAATGGGAAAACGTTTTGGAAGTTATTCTAAATATATCATTCAAGAACGAGCCATTCCTGATGCAAGAGATGGTTTAAAACCAGTTCAACGAAGAATTTTATATTCAATGTACCATGAAAGAAATACATCAGATCACCCATACAGAAAAAGTGCCAAAACTGTTGGAGATGTAATCGGTAATTATCATCCACATGGTGATACCTCTATTTATGATGCTATGGTAAGAATGAGTCAAAATTGGAAAGCAAGAAGACCATTTATTGATATGCATGGTAATAATGGTAGTATTGATGGAGATAGTCCTGCTGCATATCGTTACACAGAAGCTCGTCTTTCAAAAATAAGTAACGAAATGGTTCGTGATATTGATAAAGATACAGTAGAGTTTGCTCCTAATTTTGATGATTCAACAAGCGAACCAACAGTACTTCCTGTAAGGTTTCCCGCTTTACTAGTTAACGGAGCAACAGGAATTTCCGCAGGATATGCAACAAATATTCCACCACACAATCTAACAGAAGTAGTAGATGCCACAATTTATAGAATTGACCATCCTGAAAGTTCTTTAGATGAATTAATGCAATTCGTAAAGGGTCCTGATTTTCCTACAGGAGCAATTATCGAAGGAAAAAAGGGACTGATTGATGCTTATACAACAGGCAAAGGAAAAGTAGTTGTTAGATCTAAGACAACCTTCGAACAAAAAAATGGAAAAACTTCAATTATTATTACCGAAATTCCATACGAAGTAAACAAGGCTCTTTTAGTAAAAAAGATTGATGATATTCGAATCGATAAAAAAATTGACGGAATCGTAGAGGTCCGTGATGAATCAGAAAAAGATATTCGTATTGCTATAGATCTTAAAAAGGGTGCCAATAAGGAACTTATTCTAAACTATTTATTTAAAAATACAGATATGCAATCAAGTTATAATTTTAATATGATTACAATAGTCAATAAATGTCCTCGTCAACTAGGGCTAGCAGGATTATTAGATGCTTTTATTAGACATCAAAAAGAAGTAGTAACAAGAAGAACAAACTTCGATTTACTAACAGCCAAAAAACGTCTACATATTGTCGAGGGATTAATTAAATGTTTATCAATCTTAGATGAAGTAATTAAAACCATACGAGCAAGTAAAAACAAAAGTGATGCAAAAGATAATTTAGTAAAACAATTTGAGTTCACATATGAACAAGCAGAAGCAATCGTCATTTTACAATTATATAGATTGACTAATACAGATGTTGTAGAATTAGAAGAAGAGCAAAGAAAACTTGCTAAAATAGTAGAAGGATTAACGAAAATTTTAAGTAGTGACTCCGCTCTAAAAAAAGTAATGAAACAGGATCTAAAGAAGATTAATGAAGAATATCCCACACCTAGATTAACCGAAATAAAAGATGAAATAACAGAAGTAAAAATAGATACAACAGAAATGATTCCCAAGGAGGACGTCATTGTTATGTTAACAAAAGATGGCTACATTAAAAGAACAAGTTTTAGAAGTTATCAAAAAACAAATGATGCCCCAACGTTAAAAGAAAACGATTACATTATAGGCGAATATGAATTAAATACTTTAGATACATTATTAGTATTTACCTCTTTAGGAAACTATCTTCATATACCAGTTCACACAATTGTTGATGGTAAATGGAAGGATATGGGAAAACACATTAGTAATTTAATTCCAATAAAGGAAGATGAAGAAATAATCTGCTCCATTCCAGCATACAATTTCTCTAAAAATATAAATATTATTTTGGCAAGTAAAAACGGTATGATAAAAAGATGCGAATTAAAAAACTTCAAATTAAGTCGTTACTCTAAACCAACTAGTTGTATGAATTTAAAAGGAACAGATAGCTTAATAAGCGCTATAGTAGAACAAAAAGATAATATTTTAATTAGTACAAAAAAAGGACATGGACTAGCATTTAAAACAGAGGAAGTTCCTGTAGTAGGAATTAAAGCAGCTGGTGTAAAAGGAATATCTTTAAAAGAGGATGAAGTAGTAAGCATAAATAATTTTAATTATGATTGTGATGAATACCTAACAGTAATTACAAATAAATCAACGGGAAAAAGAATAAGATTGACTGAATTTGAATTATCAACAAGGGCTAGAAAGGGACTGTTAATGATACGGGAAGTAAAGACAAATCCCTACAAAATTATTAAAACATTTATAACAGACAATAAAAATCATCTAGGTCTGAAAACAAGTACGATTACAGATCTAAAAATAACAGAACTCCCAATCCTAGATCGTTATTCAACAGGTAAAGAATTAATCAAAAAACCAATTCAAGATGCTTTTATTTATCAGGAACTAATTAAATTAAGTAATCAGGAAGAAACAAAAGATGAACATGAAGAGACGATCAATAAATCAAAAATAGACTTAGAAGAAATAGATAATCGGTTACTTACTATTGATGATTTTCTAAAATAAGTCTTTTTTTATTTTTAGTACATATACTGTTATAGGTGGTTATATGTCAAAAGAAAATTTTAAGAGTTTTGCTCGTATTCATCCAGAGCTTGCCAATTTTGTTAATTCTAATCAAACCTCTTGGCAAAAACTTTATGAATTATATGATATTTATGGAGAAAACAGTTCAGTCTGGAATAATTACTTACCTCAAAATAATTTTTTAAATACAACAGAAAGCATAAAAACATTAAGCAATACGACAGTAGGAGATTTTGTTAATACAGTTAAAAATATAGATTTAGAAACAGTTCAAAAGGGGATAAATAATATTCAAAAAACAATAGGATTACTTCAAGATATGGGACTAGGAAAGGAAGAAGTGGTAAAAGCTCCTTATGAACCTCGACCAATGTATAAATATTTCGAGGACTAATGCAAGTAGAAACTAGATTAATCATCAATAATAATCCAAACCTCAAACACTATCTCAAAGAACATTCCTATTGGTACAAACACTTGAATAGAAATCCAATTTATTTAAAAAAAATGGAAGAGGAAATGAAAAAAGAATATAAATTAACACCAAGCGATCGCATTGAAAAACTGGGAGAAAGTATTAGTTTTGTTTCAAATCTATTATCTATTCTAAAATAAATTAAATATAAAAAATATAAAACTCATTTTTAATAAGAAATGAGTTTTATATTGTAAATTTCTAAACTTTATAGTTAATTTTCTACCTTTAGTTTACAGCAATATTGTATATAATAATTTAAACAACAACTATAGCTATAAAGTTATGAAAAATAAATATAATTTAAGAAAATCTAAAATAGAATCAACATTATTCCTTAAGTTGAACTAAGATTACATTTCGATCATGATATAGCTAATATACAACATAAAAACTTTATAGAGTAATTTTTATCTTGTTTTTTCTTTAATTTATAGTAAAATGTTATTATAAAGAAGAGGTTAGAAATGATGAGAAAAAAAAGCATATATGTAATATTGATTATACTTTGTTTATGTTTAGTACCAATACTATTTAAAAACAAATCTTATTCTATGACAGAGGAGAAAAACTTATACCAGTTAATGGATTCTATTGATTATTCTGAGAGTACTGACAGCCTGAGAAATCCTGAAAGAGGTTTTTATGAACCTCGTGGATATAATTTAAAAGTATCTGGCAATAAGCCACTTACTCCTCCTGCTAATGGAAATTTGGTACACTTAAGAGTAGGACTTGCCGCTTTTTCCAGCAATGGAAAAAATACAGTAGATACTGAGATCACAGAAGATGCGTTAAACAATTTAACAGCAACAATTGATGCAATTAGAAAAAATAACGCATCGATAATATTGCGTTTTGCATATGACGATTTTAGAGGTACTCCAACAAATCAAGAACCATCAACAATGGACATGATCTTAAGACACATAGAACAACTAGGACCTATCTTACTTGCCAATAAAGATGTCATATCATTAATTGAAATCGGATTCTTTGGTCCGTGTGGAGAACTACATTCAAGTAAAATAGGTTCACAAGCCAATGTTGCACTTGTAACAGATAAGCTATTGGATGTTACGAATGAACAAATAAGACTTTCTTTGAGAACCCCAGGACATTATTCTACTTGGAGTAAAATTAATCGAAATACAATAGATCAATATATAACCAAAAAAGGGACAAGAGAATATATAGTAGGTATTTATAATGACGGATATTTAGGAAACGAAACAGATTTAGGTACATTCGCAAATAGAAAAAAAGAAGTAACATGGCTCAATTCCCAAGCAAAACATACTTTTTACGGAGGAGAAATGGTAGCAAATTATGCTACAGGTACTCCCTTAAATACTATTGAATATATTCAAGAAGAAGCCTTTATCACACATACAACTTATCTAAACTCAATATGGAACGATACAGTAATCAATGGTTTTAAGACAACACC
Source organism: uncultured Clostridia bacterium (assembly GCA_947643225.1). Classification (GTDB taxonomy): domain Bacteria; phylum Bacillota_I; class Bacilli_A; order RF39; family UBA660; genus UBA2730. Next base: position 12,397 of record CANRVH010000025.1, on the reverse strand, counting down.
ATATGTAGGAGATAATACCTTATATAAAGATTTAACTGCCTATCAATATATTGATAATCATTTAGGATACCGCTTTGTTTTAAAAAAGTCGGAAATAACAAATAAAATAGAAAAAAATGATCCGCTAAAAGCAAAGTTAAAAATAGAAAATGTTGGTTTTGCTAATTTAATAAACAATAAGAAAGTGACAATTGTTTTAGAAAACGGACAAAATATACATGAAATACAAACACAAATGGATCCAACAACCTGGGACTCTAAAAGCATTACAAATGTAGAATTTTCAACAGAAATTCCCACAACAATCAAAAGTGGAGAATATAATATTTATCTAAGAATTTCAGAAAATGGAAATTTAACAACTGATCAAAACTATCATTGTATTAGATTTGCTAACAAAAATATCTATAATGAAAAATTAGGTGCCAATTATATTGGAAAAGTAATAATAAATGAACAGTCATCAAATGAGAACAAAGAACCTGAGGTTACTCCACCTAATAACAATAATAACAGTAACAACAATAATAATGTTAGCAATAACAATGGGAATGACAATCAAAATAAAAACAACAATGATAATAATCAATCAACTACAAATAATCAATCAGAAAATAAGAATAATTCTACCCAAAACAATAATTCAACTAATTCTAATCAAATAAAAGAAGAACAAACACAAAAAGAAAATAAAAATGAAATAACTACCAATTATGATAAGACAATTGATGTATCACATAATAACAAACAAAAAGAAGATAGTAATATGGTTATTTTCATTATTAGTTTTATCATAATAAACATAGCAATTATAATTTGCTTATTTGTCCTAAAAGAAAAGAAAACTAAAGAACAAGATAAATTTTAAATAAAGAAGGGAACACCTTTAAAATAAATTAAAACTATGTTACAATTTACGAGGAAAGAGGGAAACTATGGAAAAAACATTTATTTTTGGACATAAGAAACCAGATACAGACTCAGTTACTAGTTGTATTGCGTTATCTTATTTGAAAAACCAATTAGGAAAAGAAACAGAAGCTAGAATTCTTGGAGAAATCAATAAAGAAACTAAGTATGCACTGGATTTTTTTAATGTTAAAAAACCTGAATATTTAAATGATGTTAAGCTTCAATTAAAGGACATCGATTATCATAAAGACTTTATTTTAAAAGAAAATGAGTCCATTTATAACGGCTATCAATATATGCTAAAAGAAAGTCTAACAGGTATTCCTATTGTAAAAAGTGATGATACCTTTTTAGGACTAATTACGATTAAGGATTTAATTCGAGCTTTTATTAATGACAAAGCAAATGAAGTATATACATCATATGATAATTTACTTCAAGTCTTAGAAGGTAAAGAAGTATGTAGATTTGATGAAGAAATTCGAGGTGATTTACTTTTAGCATCTTATAGAAGTAAAACATTTATCGAAACGGTAAATCTTAATCATAATAATATTCTAATTGTCGGAAATAGACATAATATTATAGAACATGCTATTTCATCAGGAATAAAATTAATTATTGTTTCAGGTAATAAAGAAATAGAGCAAGAACAAATCGAGTTTGCTAAAAGGAAAAAGGTAAATCTTATCGTTAGTTCTTATGATAGTTTTCATATTGCAAAATTGATTATGCTTAGTAATTATATTAAAACAATGATTACTAGTTATAATCCTATTCGCTTCGAAGATACGGATTATGTTAATGATGTTTTAGAAGTTAATGAAAAACTTCGTCACACTAATTATCCAGTAGTAGATAAAAATGAAAAATGTTTAGGTCTTTTAAGAATTACAGACTTAAATAGTAAACATCCCAAAAAGGTAATTTTAGTTGATCACAGTGAAAAACTTCAGAGTGCTGATGGAATTGAAGAAGCAGAAATATTAGAAATTGTAGATCATCATAACTTAGGAAGTATCACCACAAGTCAACCAATTAATTTTAGAAGTATGGCAGTAGGGTCTACTTGTACAATAGTTTATCTACTATTTAAAGAAAAAAACATTGAAATACCAAAACATATAGCCGGAATGCTACTTTCTGGTGTATTGTCTGATACCCTAATTCTAAAAAGTCCTACAACTACTGAAAAAGATAAGGAAATAGTTCCAGAACTTAGTAAAATTGCAGGTGTAGAGTATGAAGAATATGGTATGAACTTATTAAAAGCAGGCACATCAATTGAAGGAATGAGTGTTGAAGATGTTCTATATAACGACTATAAACTATATACTGTAAATGGGAAAAGTTTTGCTATTGGGCAATTCTTTACCATGAATTTTGATGATATAAAAACAAATCAAGATGAATATATTAAAGTATTAGATGAGGTTAGTGAAGCAAATAATCATGCTATCGTTGCCCTATATGTTACAGACATTGTTCAAAATGGTAGTTATGTCCTTTATAATACAAAAGGGAAAAATATTATGGACATGGCATATGAAAAAGATAGTAGTGAGGGAATGTTCATCGAAGAATGTGTTTCACGTAAAAAAAATGTTATTCCAATTATTATGGATGTACTAGAAAATTAGGAGATAAATATGAAAGATAAATTAATTTTAGCAATTAAAGGATTTATACTAGGAATAGCCAATATTATTCCAGGAGTTAGTGGAGGAACTCTTGCTATTACTTTAGGAATATATGAAGAACTGATTGCTACTATCAGTCATCTTTTTAGTAATATAAAGAAAAATCTATCTTTCATTATTCCAATCGGAATAGGAGCAATTATTTCTGTTTTAGCTATGAGTAAATTAATTAACTACTCCTTAGAAAAATTTCCAATACCAACTACATTATTTTTTATCGGATTAATTGTTGGGGGGATCCCCTTAATTTATAAAAAAGTAGATAAAGAAAAATCTAAACTTAGTAATATGAGTGCATTTTTAATTACTTTTCTTTTTATTATTGTCCTTACATTTTTAAAAGACGGATTAGGTGCTGTAAATTTAGACTCCTTAAATATCGGTTTAATTTTTCTAATTTTTGTCGTTGGAATGATTGCAGCTGCAACGATGGTAATTCCAGGTATTAGTGGAAGCTTTGTATTAATGCTACTAGGATTTTATAAACCTATTTTAAATACGATTAGTAATATCACCAATTTTAACATATTAAGTCATAATATGATGATTTTAATTCCCTTTGGTTTAGGAATTGTTATTGGAATAATTTTAATCGCTAAATTAATTGAATACTTACTTAAAAAACATGAAATAATTACTTATTTTGCCATTTTGGGATTTATTGTTTCATCCATTATTAGTTTATTTGTAGGACTATTTGAATATTCTTTTGATCTATATCAAATCTTAGTTGGAACACTTTTATTTATAGTAGGAAATATTGTTGGATATAAGTTAGGAGATGAATAGTATGGAATTACTTTCAATTATTGTTCTAGGAATCATTCAAGGAATAGCTGAATTTTTACCAATATCTTCTAGTGCACATTTAATTATTTTTAGAGATTTATTCAAAATAGGCACTTTCATGGGAACAAACATGGAGCTTACTTTTGATATAGCACTTCATTTAGGAACACTTTTAGCAATTTTGGTTTTCTTTTATCAAGACTTTATAAGTATGATTAAAAATGGACTAACGAAAGGAGTAAAAGATAGGCAAGGAAGACTTTTATGGTATTTAGTGGTTGCCACCATTCCTGCAGGAATTATCGGTGTACTATTTGAAGATATCATTGATGAATTGGTTCGCAAAAATTATATTTTAATTGCTATTAGTTTATTTACGATGGGAATCATAATTTATTTAGCGGATAAATTAAGTAAAAACAAAAAAGATGTTTTAGATATCACTTTAAAAGATTCTATCATTATTGGGTGCAGTCAAGTTTTCGCCCTTATACCAGGTTTTTCTAGAAGCGGTACAACAATTGCTAGTGGAAGAATTCTAGGAATAAAAAGAGAAGATGCTGCCAAGTTCTCTTTCTTTCTATCTGCACCTGTTGTTTGTGGCGCTGTTTTAATTAAATTACTTAAGAAATCCACATGGATCATGATTCAAGCAAATTTAGGAATTTTTCTAATTGGAATTTTAGCAGCCTTTATTACAGGATTAATTTGCATTAAATTTTTACTTAAATATCTTGATCATCACGATTTCAAAGCATTTATGATTTATAGAATCTTATTAGCAATTATCGTTATATTCGTCGTTATTTTAAAGTAATAAAGGATGGTAGTATGGATAAAAATATTAGTAGTATAATTTTAAGTTTAGTATTATTTTTATTTACAATAATTGGATGTAGTGGTGTTAACTTCTTTAATCAAAAGAAATTAAATAAGAGAATAGATTTCATATTATCGAGCATATTCTCATTTATGATAATGATCCTTCTTATTTATCTATTACCAGAGGTATATCATTGTCTAGGTTTTAAAAATTTGTATTTATTTTTTATTTTCCTAGTAATAGGTTTTATAATCATGAAAACAATAGATCATTATTTACCAAATCATGATTATCATCAACTTACTAAGAACAAAATTAAAAAGAATTATATCCATATTTCCCTAATGTGTGCTATTGTCTTTATTATTTATAACATAGTAATAGGTATAGAATTATATAATACTATACTTGTTAGCACAAATGAATCAATAAGAATCACAATTAGCTTATCACTAAGAAATGTATTTTTAGGTTTTATGATTTATAGCATGATGAATCAAGACAAATATTCCAAAATAAAAAAGATTCTCATTATTTTTCTTCTAAGTATATCTACCTTTATTGGAATATTCATTAGAGTCATGATTAATTTTAACAATATAATTACTAGTGGAATATTATTTTCTTCGATTGTAGGGCTATTTATTTATTTTATAATTGATGAACTATATCGAAGAGTAATGCCAAAAATAAAGAAAAAAGAAACAATTTATGGAGTAATATTAGGAATAGCATGGCTTCTTATTTGCTCAACTCTTTAATATTTAATAATAAGGAGAAGCTAATGATAAATTTTGAAAAAAATTCTAATCAAAAAAACAGGTTAGAAAGAAGAATACAAGATTTTAAATATGATCACGAGTTTACAAGTATAGATAAAAGAAAGTTAGAAAAATTTGAATATCCTATTTGTGATGAAGATATACTTCTTTATGAAATAGCTAATAAAATAGAAAGTAAGCAAATATCCCAAAAAAGATTAATAAAAAAGAAAGAAAATAGATAGAAAAACTCAGATATTTATCTGAGTTTTAATTTTAAAGTTACGATTTAAGATCTTTCACCTATGTAACATTGATAATGTATATTAAATAAAAAGGAAGATAAACCCTTTATTTAATATACTTGATACTTTCAATTATTGGTTGATTATCTTTTTCAACCGTTCCATTATCATCTGTCGTTTTAACATTATCACATATTTTATCAACAATATCCATTCCCTCAGTTACATGCCCAAAACCAGCATACTCTCCATCCAAAAAAGTACTATCCTGATGAACGATAAAAAATTGACTACTGGCACTATTATAATCTTGACTTCTAGCCATAGAAATCACACCTCTCTTATGAGAAATGTTATTTTTAATTCCATTGTTAGCAAATTCTCCCTCTATTTCTTCTGAGGAACCACCAGTTCCATCACCACTAGGATCTCCACCTTGAATCATAAAATCTTTAATAATTCTATGAAAAGTTAAACCATCATAAAAACCATCTTTTATAAGATTAACAAAATTCGTAACTGTAATTGGTGCTGTATCCGCATCAAGCTCAACTTTAATTGTTCCATAATCCTTGATGTTTATTTCTACATAGTGTTTTCCATTTAACATATTTCCATTCTCCTTTACCTGATTATTTTCATTACTGCATCCAGTAATAGCAACAACTAATAATAGAGTTGCCACAAAAAATAAAATAAATTTTCTTTTCATATTCCATCCTTTCTTTTATAAAATTATCATAAATTAGAACAAGGGTCAACTTTATTTAATCTCATTATTGAATATTCCCAAAAAAGAGAATATAATGAAATTAATAATAGCAAAAAAATAAGATAAAGAGGGTATATTGTCTTGAGTAAATATTATAATTATGAATATGATAAAAATTTAATCAATACACTTGATGAAGATGTTTTAAATAAAAAAATACAAGAAATACATACTGGAAATTTTACTAGCAAAAAGGAATTAATTAATCATAATCTTGCACTTGTTATGTATATAGCTAAAAATTATTCTATTGATTTCAATGAAATTGAGGATTTAATCTCCATTGGAACAATTGGGTTAATTAAAGCCATTGACACATTTAATATAGATAAGAAAATTCATTTTGCAACCTATGCAAGAAAATGTATTGAAAATGAAATTCTAATGTATTTCAGAAAGAACAAAAAAAGAAAAAATGATATAAGCCTATATTCTACTTTAACAGAAGTCAAAAGTGAAACACAACTAGAAATAATCGACACATTAGAAGATCCGCTGATCAATTTTATAGAAGAAGTAGAAGACCAAGAAATATATGAGATAATACGAAAAATTGTAATAGAATTGCCAAAAAGAGAAAAAGATATTATTTTAATGCTTTTTGGTTTTATTGATAATAACATAATGACCCAAAAGCAAATTGCAACAAAATTAGGTGTAGATCAGTCATATATAAGTAAAATAAGAAAAAATGCTCTAAAAAATATAGAAAATAAACTTAAAAATATAGGAATAATAAGAGGAGTAAATGGGGGTATAGCTATAGACACTAATCCTCCCAAAAGAAAAATCTTGCTCTAAAAAATAACTCTAGGCAAGATACAAATTTTATTAACAAATATGCTTTCTTTTACCAAAATTATATATTATAATAAATATAAGGAGAGATGAATAAAATGGATTTTGATATCAAAACAGAAATAAAAGAAAAAATGGAAAAGTCAATAGAAACGTTAGAAAAACGGTTTACCACTGTTAGAACAGGTAGAGCCAATCCTTCCAGTTTAGATGGTGTTATGGTTGATTATTATGGAAGTTTAACTCCCTTAAAACAATTAGGGACAATTTCTGTCCCTGAAGGAAATCAATTACTAATTAAACCTTTTGATAAAGGAAGCTTATCTAGTATGGAAAAAGCAATAACTGCTTCCAATTTAGGTTACAATCCTACAAATGACGGAGAAACAATTAGAATTATCATTCCAACACTTACTGAGGAAAGAAGAAAAGAATTAACTAAACAAGTAAAATCAATTAGTGAAGATGCAAAAGTAAGCATTAGAAATATTAGACGAGAGGCAATGGAAAAAATTGAGAAAAGTGAAACATCAGAAGATATTTCTAAAGGAATGGAAAAAGACGTTCAAGATTTAGTTAATCAATATAATAAAAAAATAGAGGATTTATTAAAGGAAAAAGAACAAGAATTGATGACAGTTTAAAAATTATATGTTATATTATATATCATCGATGTTGATTAAGAAGTAGTAATAAATGATTCTTAATAGAGAGCTTGTGGTTGGTGCAAACAAGTTAAGATAGTTTATGAATTCGTCTTAGGAGTTCTTATTAATAGTAAGCGTAATTCTTGCGTTAAAAGATTAAAGTGTATAGTAAAAGATAACTATAAAATAAGGTGGTACCGCGAATTTTCGTCCTTATATATAGTTATCTTTTTTAGACTTAATCACAAAAAAATAAAGAACAAAGGAGTATAATGATGGAAAACAAAAAAATAGAAGAAGTAAAAAATTTAATTGAACAAGATAAAAGTACAGTCACTAATTTAAAAAATTTGAATGATTTAAAAGTAAAATACCTTGGCAAAAAAGGAATTATTTCAGAACTTACTAGTGAAATTAAAAATATTCCTAATGAAGAGAAAAAAAACTTCGGACAAAAAGTGAATGAAATTAGAAATATATTTAATGATTTTTACAAAAAGAAAAAGGAAGAAATAGAAACAGATATATTAAATGAAAAATTAAGTAGTGAAACAATTGATATTAGCCTACCTGCTACCAAAATTAGACAAGGTGCACCAAATATATTAGAAAAACTAATTGAAGAGGTAGAAGAAGTATTTATGTCTATGGGGTACGACGTTGTAGATGGGCCAGAAGTAGAAGAAGACAAATATAATTTTGAGATGTTAAATATTCCTAAAGGTCATCCAGCACGTGATGCACAAGATACTTTTTATATCAAAGGAGAAGAAATCTTACTTCGCAGTCAAACTTCCCCTGTTCAAGTTAGAACAATGTTAAAAGGAAAAGGAGAAATCCCTATTCGAGTAATATGTCCTGGAAAAACTTATCGAAGAGACGATGACGATGCAACACATTCACATCAGTTTATGCAAATAGAAGGGTTACTAATTGATCATGATATTAGTTTATCAGATTTAAAAGGAACAATCGATGTCATTGTTAAAAAATTATTTGGAGAAAAAGTAGAAACTAGATTCCGTCCAAGCTACTACCAATTCACAGAACCTTCAGTAGAAGTAGATATAAGTTGTTTTAATTGTAATGGTGATGGATGTCATATTTGTAAACATACAGGTTGGATTACAATCGCAGGTGCTGGTATTGTTCATCCTAATGTTTTAAAAATGAGTGGCTATGATCCAAAAAACTGGAGTGGATTTGCCTTTGGTTTTGGAGCAGAAAGAATGGCCATGCTTAAATATGATATTGAGGATTGTCGTATATTCTATAATACTGATTTAAGGGAGAGCAAATTTTTTGATCGAAAGGAGGCTGAATAACATGATAAGTCTAGAGTGGGTAAAAGACTATATCGATATTAACGATCAAAATTTAGAGGAACTTGCAGTAAAAATTACTAAAGCTGGTATCAATGTCGAAAAAGTAATAACAAATCATATTGATCATTTAGTAATTGGAGAAGTAATAGAATGTACTGATCATCCTGATAGTGATCATTTACACGTTTGTTTAGTAGATATCGGTGAAGAAAAAAAGCAACAAATTGTATGTGGTGCAAACAATATAAGAAGTGGGATTAAAGTTATTGTCGCTCTTCCAAAAGCTGTGCTACCAGGTAACTTCGAAATAAAAAAAGGAAAAATTCGTGGTATTGAATCCAATGGAATGATTTGTGCTTTATTCGAACTTGGTCTAGAAGAAAAAAATGAAGAAAATTATAACAAAGGAATTCATGAATTAAAAAACGATGCTCCCATTGGAGAAGATCCAATCAAATATTTAGGACTAGATGATACTTTATATGAACTAGACATTCATAAACATCGTAATAATGATTGCTATTATCATATTGGTTTCGCCTATGAAATTGCTGCAATACTAAATCGAAAAGTTACCTTGCCAACCAGTCCATTTACAGAAATAGAAGATAGTATTGATAATCATTTTAAATTAGATGTTCAAACAGATAAATGTCCATACTATTTAGCTAAAATGGTTACAAATATAGAAGTAGGCGATTCCCCTGAATTCATAAAAAAAAGACTTCTAGCAGCAGGAATGAGATCAATCAATAATGTTGTAGATATCTCTAATTATGTTATGCTTGAATACGGGCAACCTCTCCACTTTTTTGATCAAAATAAGTTAGGTAATCATATCATTGTAAGAGATGCCTGTGAAGAAGAAAAAATAGTAACACTTGATGGTAAGGAAAGAATTCTAAAATCTAGCGATATTGTCATTACTGACGGAAATAAACCTGTTTGTATTGCAGGTGTTATGGGAGGAGAAAATACAGAAGTTGATCAAAATACAAAAACAATATTGATCGAAAGTGCCATTTTCGATCCTGTTAGTATTAGATATACAGCATCAAACTTAAATCTTAAAAGCGAGGCATCTATTCGCTATGGAAAAGGATTAAACTATGAATACACAGAAAAAGCCCTTACAAGAGCTTGCTATTTACTAGAAAAATATGCTCATGCCAAAATTTTAACAGGTGTAGTAAAACACGACAAAATAGATAAAAGTCCAAAGATTGTTGAATTTATTCCAAAAGAGATTAATCAGATGCTTGGTATTACAATTAGTGAAAATGACATGAAAGCTGAATTAGATCGATTACACTTCCCTTATACTATTGAGTATGGCAAATTTATAGTCACAATTCCTCCAAGAAGATTAGATATTGATCCTAATGTTAATGATATAGCTGAAGAAATTGGAAGACTTTATGGATATCATAATTTAGTTTCTACTTTACCCGTTGTTCCCATTCGTAGAGGACAGTATATTGGAGATGTTCAATATAGAAAGATTATTTCTAAAAGACTAAGAAGTCTAGGATTAAATGAAACAAAAACATATACTTTAACTACTCCTGAGATGGCTAATATGTTTCAATACGAAAATAAAAAAAATCTTATTTTACCAAATCCGATGAGTATAGATAAATCTATCATTAGAACAAGTTTAATACCTAGTTTATTAAAAGTATATGAATATAACCAAGCAAGAAAAATAAATGATATATTTCTATATGAAATTAGCAAAACTTATGATAGTAAATATCAAGAAGAAAGCAAAGTAGCCATTTTAATGAAAGGAATATATTTAGAGAACACTTGGCAAAATAAAAAAGAAGTAGATTTTTATTTAATCAAAGGAGTTGTTGAAAACTTACTAGATTATTTAGGATTCAAAAATAGATACACCTTTGAAAGGGGTATTCTAACTGATTTACACCCTGGTATTTCTGCCAAAATCTTATTAGATAGAAAAGAAATTGGTATCATTGGACGTATTCATCCAAAAATAGCAAAAGATCATGTTTATATTGCAGAACTTTCTATGAATGAATTAATGAATAAAGTAAAATCAATCAAATATAAAGAAGCCCCTAAATATCCTGAAATGGAAAAAGACTTAGCCTTTATAATAAAAAAAGATCAAGATGTTCAAGAACTAATTACCCAAATTAAAAAAAGTGGAGGAAGACTACTAACGGAAATTAAGATATTTGATGTATATACTGGTGAAAATGTTTCGAATGAAGAAAAATCAGTAGCTTTTAATCTAATATTTAATCATAAAGAAAGAACATTAACAGACGAAGAAGTAATGATTCAATTTAATCAAATTATTCATGATGTTACAGAAAAATGTCATGCTACATTAAGAGATAAATAAATCTCTTTTTATTTTGCAACTTCTTATAATAAAAAAGTAAGAAGATACGACAAAAAAAGACTATAATATTGAATATTTAAGTATTATAATTAAAAAATAGAAAGAGGAATAAAAATGAGAAAAATAATTAAAAAAAATTACCAAATAATATTAGGAATAATGATAGGTGTAGCATTAGCAAGTGGAGGAGTATATGCAGCAACAACAGTTATGGGTAGTAATATTAGTTACTCTAATACTAATTCAGGACTTTCATCAACTGATGTTCAAGGAGCCATCGATGAATTATATGAAAAAGTAGGTAACAAATTTGTTAAGGCATATGTTTATAATGAATCTGGAGCAAATAAATGTATTACAGGATTAGAAGATACATGTAAAAGAACAACTTGTTATAAAACAAAAATAGCAAATAGCTGTAAAGCAGGGACAATAATATTTTATAGAGTGAATGATTTAAGAATCGAACCGTTTCATGTCATATTTGATCATGGCAATACAATAACTTTACAAAGTCAAAAAACTATAGCTTATTCTTCATGGGGAGGACCTAGCAATACATCTGGACCAAATCATATATTGTCTATATCTTCTACAGGTTCTTTAGAAGAAATAACAAAAGATTGGACTAATGTTAATGATCAAACTTATACTCTAGGTACAACATCATTCTCTGGAAAAGGAGCCTATACAGGATGTAATGAAAATTTGAATTGCACAACAAATATATTTACATCAAAAAATATAATATCAAAGGCGAGAATAATAACGGTGCAAGAGGCAGTATCGTTAGGTTGTACAGCTAATATTAATTCCTGTCCACTATATTTAAGACCTCCTGCACGAGGTTATTATTATTGGACAATGAATGCGTCAATTTCTGTCTCATCAAGAGCCTTCTTCCTAGTATATGATGGAAATATAATAAGTGACTATGCAGGAGAATCGATTTCTAATAAATTTGATGTAAGAGCAGTTGTCGATATTTCTAAATAAAATTAAGATAGTAAAGATTTGATAATTTGATTAAAACTAATGATGATTAAAAAAGAGATATAGCGCTTTAAACCCAATGGTATGAACTCCGTTTCTTGGACAAAATAGAAACAAGTTTTATATGAGTAAATTAAGTTATGAAAACAGAATAAATTTGTATAATGACAGAGAAAACGGAAAATTCTATGTTAAATTTTCTTGAAAATGTCAGTAGAGTAATTTTTAGATAACATCAAAAGGAAGTCCTTTTGATGT
>CANRVH010000024.1 GCA_947643225.1 uncultured Clostridia bacterium | reverse complement strand
CCAATTAATATTTTTTTCGACTTATTTTTGTCTCACATCATTGACAACTACACATGGAGTTTTAATTAAATAAAAATATCGCTTTATTGCGATATTTTTATTTGATATCTATGTATTTTTTGTTTTTTTCCTCGTCTATTTTTGGAATTGTGATGGTTAAAGTTCCATTATTAAATTCTGCATTAATATTGTTTTGGTCAATATCTCCTAAATATAGACTTCTAGAGTATTTTCCATAACTTCTTTCGCGACGAATATATTTTTTTGTTTCATCTTTTTCTTCTTGTTGTTTTTCACAAGAAATAATTAAGTTTCCTTTATTGCACTCGATTTTAATATCTTCTTTCTTATATCCTGGAAGATCTAGTTCTACGAAATAGGTATTGTCTTTTTCGTAGATATCACATTTCATTCCACTTTTTTCACTATCCATTAGACTATCGATTACATCATCAAGATAAAATCTTCTTGGTAACATTTTATCACCTTTCCTTTCACACTTTTGTTATATCACTGTTTTTAGCACTTGTCAATAGTGAGTGCTAAAAAAATAGCTGCTGCTATTTTTATTATAAGGAATTTTTAAATTTTTATTCATTATTTTTATTATTTTGAGCTTGTAGAGCGGTGATTGCAATTACTCCTATAATATCTTCTGTTGAACAACCTCTTGATAAATCATTGATTGGTTTTTTAAGTCCTTGGGTAATTGGACCATAAGAATTTGCTTTTGCTAGTCTTTGTGTGATTTTATAGCCAATATTTCCTGCATCTAAATTGGGAAAAATTAAGCAATTGGCATGACCTGCTACTTTACTGTTTGGTGCCTTCATTTTGGCTACTTCTGGGATGATCGCAGCATCGAATTGCATTTCGCCATCTAAAGTTAAATTGGGATATTTTTCTTTAGCCATTTTAACTGCATTCGCCACTTTTTCTTGATTTAGGCAAACGGATGATGCCATTGTAGAGTGCGATAGGAAAGCAATAGTTGGTTCAGAGTTTAATAGTAATTTAAAAGTTTTTGCTGATGCTGCTGCAATTTCTACTAATTCATCACTAGTTGGATTTTGAATCATTCCACAATCGGAATAGATAAAACAGCCATCTTTTCCTAAAGATTTCTCTTCTAATTCAATTAAAAAGAATGAAGAAGCAACTTTAACATCACTAGCAGTTTTAATAATTTGTAAAGCGGGTCTTAAAGTTTCAGCCGAGGTACAAATTGAACCACAAACTAAACCATCAGCAAAGTTTTCTTTTACTAACATAGTTCCAAAATAAATATAGTTTGTAGTTAATAGTTTTGTAGCTTCTTCTATATTTATTCCTTTACTTTTACGTAGTTCATAAAAACTATTAATGATTTTTTCTTTTTCTTTGAACGTTTCAGGATTAATAATTTGAATATTTTCTAAATTAACTTGATTCTTTCTAGCCAAACTGATTATTTCTTCTTCTTTTCCTATTAGTATTGGTTCAGCGAAATTTTCTTTTTTTGTTTTTTCAGCAGCTTTTAATATTCTTATATCTTGAGCTTCTGGTAGAATAATTTTTTTCTTTTTTTCTTTTACTTTTTCTTTTATTTGATCAATCATTTTCATGATCTAACCTCCTAACTATTAAATTCTATCAAGAAATGGGAAAAAAGTTAAGTCTATACTATTCAAAATATTTAATATTAGGTATAATGATTTTGAGGAGTTATACATATGGTGTTTCAGGAAGATGAAGATATTAAACATTTAGAACTTACTGATACAGTGATTCGGAATATACAGTTATCTAATATTAATATTGATCATTGTATTTTTAAGAATGTTCAGTTTATTGATTGTACTTTTACTGATATAATTATTAGTCATAGTGAATTTGTTAACTGTTTATTTGTTAATCTTAATATAGAAAGTATTTTAAATACAAAATTTATTCACTGTAAAATACAGGGGCTTACTACTAATGAGTTATCGATCATTAAAGATAGTCAATTTTTAGGATGTAGTATGAGTTTTTCTAGTATTGGTGATTGTAATATAAAAGGTACACTGTTTGATGATTGTAATTTAGATGATTCTAAATTTTATCGATGTAAATTAATTAAGACAGAGATTAAATTATGTAGTATGGAAAGATTTGAAAATTATTGTACTTCTTTAAATAATATTAATTTAAGTACTTGTAATTTAGTCGATGCTAAGTTTAAAATAGACGATTTAAATGGTGCAAGTTGTTCGATAGAACAAGTAGTAGCAATAGCTAAAATGTTAGGAATAAGGGTAGTTGATTAAAAAAATGAAAAATTATTATCGAGTGAAAATCGAGGATGTTTTTGATGAGATGAGGAAAATTAACTTTTTAAAAGAGTTGTCTCCTGATATTTTTGAACTTTTTAAAAAGAGGGAAGTTCTTTTTAAAGTTTATGGTAAGTTGAATAAAAAAGTTGTAAAAATAGATTTAAAATTAAGACGCATATTAAAAAAATATCACTTACCTAGATATTTGATTTTTGAAGGAATTGATGATGATAATATGGTTAAAGAATATTTTTCTAAAAAAGAAGTTTTACTTTCGGATGAATTATTGAATCAAAGTAAGATTCACTTGAGTTATAGTCAAAAGTTAAGTACATATTTTGATGAATACTCAGATGAAGAACTAATCAAAATATTTGATTCTTTTTCAGAAGTATTTCAGGATCAAAAAAAGGCTGATATCATTTCATTGTAAAGGGTAGTTGATTTTAGCAATATTAAGACTAGATTTAGTTGTAGTTATACTCAGTTTTATATGTAATTTCAATTTTTTTGAAAAAGTGCTTGAATTTTTAATAATGTTTAAATTAAGTCATATGATTTAAGAAAGGATTGATTTTGATGAATATTACAACAAAAGCATTATTTAAGAGTTTTTTTGCCAACTTATTTTTATCTTTTGTTAAAGTGTTAACTGGTTTATTTGGTAAATCTAGTGCCTTGATTGCTGATGGAATACATTCTTTTAGTGATTTGGCAACTGATGCTGTCTCTATTTTTGGGAATCATTATGCTTTAAAACCAGCAGATAAGAAACATCCCTTTGGTCATGGAAAAATGGAGTATTTAACTTGTCTTATTATAGGTGCTGTTGTTTTATTTTTAGGAATTGAAATTATTGTTACTTCTTTAAAAGATGAGTTTATTATTCCTAATAAATTGGTTATTTTCGTTAGTATTTTTACTATTATTATTAAATTTATTTTATCTACTTATTTACTTAAAGTAGGAAAAAAGCATAATCATGTTATTTTAATTGCAAGTGGTAGGGAAAGTAGTGCAGATGTTATTAGTTCACTATTTGTTTTAATTTCTTGTATTTTAATGCAATTTTCTAAAGAATATCCTATCTTAAAATATTCTAATTTAGTTGCTACACTTATTGTTGGATTTTTAATTATTAAAACGGGCTATAGTATTATTAAAGAGAATATGAGCTTTATCCTAGGTGAGCAAGAAGAGGAGTTATTAGTAGAGGTTTTACAGGGTATTAAGAAGCTAGAATTAGTAGATCAAGTTGATCAGCTTGTAATTATGAAAAGTGGTCCTTATCTTCAAATAACGGGAGAAGTTAGTATGAATGGTGAACTTTCATTAAATGAAGTACATGATGTAGTAGAAAAAATAGAAGATACTATTCAGCAGATTGAGTCTCGTGCTAAATATATTACTATTCATGTAAATCCTACAAAAATAGATAAATAATATTGAAAAAAAAAAAAGGATATTCTATAATAGGTATTACAAGCGATGAAGTTGAGGAGTAAATATTGTATTTTTTTGAGAGAGGCTATGATTGGTGGAAGTAGCTAAAAGTAGATATTGAATGTTGCAATGGAGCTGATTTATATCCGGAGATTTCCGTTATCAAAATTAAGGTAGATTTTATAATCTATTAATTAAGGTGGTACCACGAAGCTATTCGTCCTTATAGGATGGATAGTTTTTATAATTTTAAGAGGAGTTTACTGTGAACGATTGTGTTGTGTATATTATCCCAGATGAAAATAAAATAAGTGAAGGTGTCTTTTATATGGAAACAGTAATGGGTCATTTATCTAGCCTTCAGGTGTTTTCTGATCGATATAAACTAGGGTATCATTTTAGTCAAGCAAGTTGTTATGCTATTATAGAAAATGATAATATAAAAGATTTAAAAGTAGTAGAAGGAATGAATACCATTATTCATGAGGCTGATAAAAGAAATTTAGCATATAGGCCACCTGCTAGTATAAGTATATAAATAAGAAAGGATGATTAAAATGTTAGATAAAAAGTATGATCATATAGAAGTTGAAGAAGGTAAATATCATTATTGGAGGGAGAAAGGCTATTTTAAATCTAATGGTGATCAGTCTAAGGAACCTTTTTGTGTTGTTATTCCTCCTCCTAATGTAACAGGTAAACTTCATTTAGGCCATGCCTGGAATACTACGATTCAAGATATTATTATTCGTTATAAAAGAATGCAAGGCTATGATTCTTTATGGCTTCCAGGAATGGATCATGCTGGTATAGCAACTCAGGCTAAAGTAGATAAAAGATTAAGAGACGAGGGATTTGATCCACGAAGTATGGGTCGAGAAGAGTGGTTAAAAGCAGCTTGGAGTTGGAAAGGTGAGTATGCAGAAACGATTCATCAGCAATGGGCTAAACTTGGACTTAGTCTTGATTATTCAAAAGAAAGATTTACTTTAGATGAAGGGCTTAGTAAAGCTGTTAATCATGTATTTGTATCTTTATACAATAAAGGATTAATTTATCGTGGTGAGAGGATTATTAATTGGGATCCAGTTCAAATGACCGCTCTTTCTAATGAAGAGGTTATTTATAAGGAAGATAAAGGTGCTTTTTATCATCTTAAATATTATTTAGAAGATAGTGATCAATATTTAGATGTTGCCACAACTCGCCCTGAGACTATGTTTGGAGATACTGCTGTTGCTGTTAATCCGAATGATGATCGTTATAAAGATTTAATAGGAAAGAATGTTATTTTACCTATTGTTGGTAAAAAGATTCCTATTGTTGGTGATATGCATGCTGATCCTGAGTTTGGTACAGGGGTTGTTAAGATTACTCCTGCACATGATCCTAATGATTATGAAGTAGGATTGAGACATGATCTTCCAAGAGTTGTTGTTATGCATCCTAATGCTACGATGAATGAATTTGCTTTTCAATATGAGGGGATGGATCGTTATGAATGTCGAGAAGCACTTTTAGCTGATTTAAGGAAGGAAAACTTATTAATTCGAGTAGAGGAAATAACTCATACTGTTGGTCATTCTGAAAGAAGTGATGCGGTTATAGAACCTTATTTATCTAAACAATGGTTTGTAAAGATGCGTCCTTTAGCTGATCAGGTATTAGAAAATCAGAAAAATAAAGATACTAAAGTTAATTTTGTTCCTAATCGTTATGAAAAGGTAATGAATCATTGGATGGAAATTACTTATGATTGGTGTATTTCTCGTCAGTTATGGTGGGGACATCAAATTCCAGCTTGGTATAGAAATGAAGAGATTTATGTTGGTGAGGAAGAACCAGTTGGTGATGGATGGGTTAGAGATTGTGATGTTTTAGATACCTGGTTTAGTTCGGCTTTATGGCCATTTTCTACTTTGGGTTGGCCAGATGATACTATATTATTAAAGCGTTTTTATCCTAATAATGTATTAGTAACAGGATATGATATTATTCCTTTTTGGATTAATCGGATGACTTTTCAAGGATTGGAATTTACTGGTAAGAGACCATTTAAAGATTGTATTATTCATGGTTTAATTCGTGATAAAATTGGACGTAAAATGAGTAAGAGTCTTGGTAATGGGGTTGATCCTATGGATGTTATTGATACATATGGGGCAGATAGTTTGAGGTTTTTCTTAACTACAAATTCTGCTCCCGGAATGGATTTACGATATGATGAGGAAAAGGTAAAATCTACTTGGAATTTTGTTAATAAACTTTGGAATGCTTCACGATTTGTTTTGATGAATATTGAGGATGTTCAAGATATCGATTTGTCTATTTCTGATTTATCTATTTCTGATAAATGGATTATTACTAAGATGGAAAAAGTTATTGAAAAAACAGCTAAACATATGAATAAATATGAATTTCATCATGTTGGAAATAATCTTTATCAATTTATTTGGGAAGAGTTTTGTGATTGGTATATTGAACTTTCTAAGGTTAATATGAATTTTAATACAAAGAAAGTGCTTTTGATTGTTTTGACAAATATTTTAAAATTATTACATCCATTTATGCCTTATGTAACAGAAGAAATATATCAAATGCTTCCTGTTAAGGAAAGCGAATCGATTATGATTAGTGAATATCCTGTATATGATGAGAAGTTTGTATTTTTGGATGATGAAGTTTTAGTTGATTACCTTCTTCATGATATTGTAGAAATTCGTAATTTGAAAGCAACTAATCATATTAAAAAAGATGATTTTGTTATGATTGAATCTGATTATATTGAATTATTTAAGAGTCAGTTAAAAATTAAGAATGAAAATTTAATTTCAGAGGTTAAGAATGATTATACAGAGGTTAATTATAAGTCTGATTATATTTCTATTCGTTATTTTATTCAAAAATCTGAAATTGATTTTGATTCTTTAAAGCACGAAATAGAGGAACTTGAACAGTCTATTTTTAGAAGACAAAAGCTTTTAAGTAATGAAAATTATGTTAATAAGGCTCCAAAAAATGTTGTTGATATAGATAGAAATAGGTTGAAGGAAGAACTTGAAAAATTAGAGGTTTTGAGAAGGAAAATGTAGTTAGTAAGAGAAAAATAGATTCAAGAGAGATTACTATTTATTGATCATTTCTTTTTACTTGTTTAATCAAAAGTGAAGTGAATAGTAATGATTAAGTAGCGATATTAGAATATTATTTTAGAGTAAAGGATAGAGATATTTCTTTATTGATATAGAGAATTGACTATAATGATGATTATCCTAAAACTTTGAGGGGCTTTTTTCGTTTTATTGTGTTTATAAAGAAAAAATAAGATAAGAGAAAGATATGTTCTTTATAAAATTAGAATGCAGTAGAAAGTATAGAAATAAAGGATCAAAATTTCAAATGATATGGGGTATCTAAAAAATTAGAAAAATTAAGGGTAAAAGGATGAATATTTACTGAATTTGGTAAATCTTGTTTTGGATTTTTATTTTTAGTGGTATACTAAATAAAAAATAGAGTAAAATGGGAGAGATAGAAATGAATAATCAAGATCAGAAAGAAAAAAGTACCTATAGTATACCTGGTGTCATTATTCCTGCTCAAACAACAGAAAATGGACAAGTCATAGAAAGTTCTATTGTTGATACTAGTAGTTCTATAAATAATCAGGATTCTCATTCTATGGTGGCTACTGGGACAGAAATTTCTAATGTAGCTCAAGTTGTTCAATCTAATCAGATTCCTTCAACTTTGCCTCAGGAGCAACTGACTCCTCCAGTGGGAATGGTTTCTTCTAATCAAGATTCATTATCTGTTAAAGCTAGTCAACCTGTTCTGCCAACAGCGGATTTTAAAGAAAATTCTTCTAATAAACAAAAATCCAATAAAGGGAAAAATACAGGTTATGTTTTAATTATTATCTTATTACTTTTTGCTTTAGGGTTTATGGTTTATCAAAAATATTTTACTCCTAAAGTAGAAGTTGATCCTGTTAAGGAATGGCAAAGGAAAAGGGTAGTTAATACAAATAGTCTTGTTGTACAGGAATTATATAACTATGTTAATTTAGATGGTTGTGATAGTCAAATTAATTTCTTTTATGGTGAAAGTGAGAGTGTCAAGATAGTAGATTTATCAGATGAAGTTAGGAATTATTTAGCATATAGACAATTAAGATATAATAAAATAGAAAAGAAGAATTGTAGTAATTATCAAAGTGCTCTTCATCAAAATGATAGTGTTGGTTTATGGTATTGTGGAGATGGAATTTTGTCTAATAATAGTAGTCAATATCATGATCAGGATGATATGACATTAGTAATTAGCGAAGATTCTCTTAGAGAGCAAGCGAATAAAATGTTTGGTGAAGACACTTATAAAGCTAAGACATTTACTACTAGTAATTCTACAAGATATTTATATGATCATAAATTATCTTCTTATATTTATCAGGCTTTTTATGGAGAAAATAGTTGTAAGGGGTTTTCTAATAAGTTAGATCAAGCTTATCAGCAAGGTGATGATATTACGATTGTTGTTAAAGTTACTAATAATGAAAATAAGTCTTTACAAATGTTTTATTATACTTTTACTGAAAGTGATGATGGAAATTATTATTTTAAGGAATTAAATAAAAGAAAGATTTAAGGTGTAAAGAATATGCAAAATGCGTATTCTTTCTTTTTTTTCGACAAAATGAGCAAATTTTTCTTGTTAGTATAAATATGGTGATGCTATGAAGAAGAATTTAATGACTTTAGTAGTTGTAATTTTATTAGGATGTTTTTCTGGAAGATTGATTTATCATAAAATAAGTGATGTGTATGCTTTGAATATGAAAAAAGATAATCTTATTTATTTACTACAACTAGGTGTTTATTCTAATAAAGCTAGTATGGAAAGTGATACAAGGGATATTAATAATAAATTAGTAATCAATAAAAATAATCATTATTATGTTTATGTGGGAATTAGCAAAAATAAAGATAATTTAAAAAAGATTAGTTCTTTATATAATAAATTAGGGTTTAGTTTGTATTTATCGGAAGAAGAAGTTAATCATTCCGAGTTTTTAACCAATTTGCAACAGTTTGATTTATTACTTAGTAAAGCATCTACAAATGATGAACTTGATTCAATTAATTCGGTTATTTTATCTAGTTATGAAGAGATGATTTTAAAAAAGTAGTCTTCAATTTCTTTATCTACCTCTAATAATAATATTGGAGGGTGATTTATGCATGTTAAGGATATTTTAAAGGAAGAAAGGCCTAGGGAAAGATTTCTAAGAGTAGGAGCGGATAATTTAACGAATCAGGAATTACTTGCAATTTTAATTAAAACTGGTACAAAAGAACTTAGTTCTATGGATCTTGCTTTAACACTTTTAAATCAAGTTGGTGGAATCGGAAATTTAAAAAATACTAGTGTTAGCCAAATTGTATCTATTAAGGGAATTGGTATTGTTAAAGCAACAGAAATTATGTGTGCAATAGAGCTGGGTAAAAGAATATATTGTAGTACTTTTAAACATAGAGACAAATTGATGAATGCTAAAGAAATTTATGAAAATAGTAAATATTTATTTATTGGAAAAATGCAAGAGGAGTTTTATTGTTTATATTTTAATAATAAACAAGAGTTGATAGAAAGGAAGTTATTATTTATGGGAACCATTAATCGAAGTGTAGTTCATCCAAGAGAAGTTTTTAAAGAAGCTTATATTAGCAGTGCTGCTTCAATAGTATGTATACATAATCATCCATCTGGGGATACTAAGCCTAGTAGGGAAGATGTTATTTTTACTAAGTCACTTGTAGAAATTGGAAAAGTAAGTGGAATTCCTGTTATTGATCATATTATAGTAGGAGATAATAGTTATTATAGTTTTTATGAGAGTAATAATGTATTTAATCTTTAAGTTGTTCTTTAATAAAAATTATACTATAATAAGAACTGTTAGAAAGAGTTGATTATATGTATAGTTCAAGGAAAAGGAAAAAGAAAAATATTATCATTGTGGTCAGTATTATAGTTATTACTGCCATTATTTTGGTTTATTCTTTTGTGTCATATCGTCATCTTAGCTTTATAGAAAAGGGTTTTAAGGATGTTTTTGTTATGGTTCAAAAAGTAGCAATGTATCCCTTTACTATTCTTAATACTCAAAAGGAAATAGATCAGTCTGATAGTTATTTGATTCAAAAAAATGTTAATCGTTCTTTAGAAAAAGAAATTCAGGAGTTGAAGGATGCTTTAAAGCTTAATAAAACTTTTACAGAGTATGATGTTGTTAATGCTACTGTTTTATCTAGAAATAAAAGCTATTGGTTTAATAATCTTACGATTGATAAAGGAAGTAAGGATGGAATTAAAAATGATATGGCAGTTGTTACTAATGATGGTTTGGTTGGAAAAACGACAAAGGTAACTAATCATTCTAGTGAAGTTAAATTAATTACTTCAGATGATTTGAACTATAAGATTTCTGTTTCTATTTCAGTTGGTGAAAAGGATACCTATGCTATTTTAAATGGATATGATAAAAAAACAGGAATGGTTAAGGTTACTGGTGTAGATAAGGATAGTGAAGCAAGAGTTGATGATGTTGTGTTAACTAGTGGTTTTGGTTCACTTTTTCCTAGAGGGATTTATATTGGAGTTGTTTCTAAAGTTACAAGAGATAAGTATAACTTAAGTAAAACTCTTTATGTAAAAACAACACAGGATTTTAATCATATTCATTATGTAACAGTTCTTAAGGAGAAAAAGAAATGATTTTTATTGTTTTGATCACTGTATTATCTTTAATTGGGGATGGAATCTCTACTAATTTTTTACCTTATTTAGTAGGTGATTTATCTCTTTATACAACGCTGTTTACTGTTATCACTGTTTTTCTTGTTTATCCACTTTTTGATCAAGATCATAATAAATATTATCTTTATAGTTTAATTTTGGGAATCATTTATGATTTGTGTTATACTAATTTGTTTTTTTATCATGGACTAGTATTTTTATTTCTTGCCTATATTACTACGTTTATTTATAGAAATTTTAAGATTACTAAAATTAATTTTATCTTTTGCCCGATATTATTTATTTCTTTATATGAGTTTCTTTTTGGAGGTACAATTTTAATTTTAAATTTAGTTCCTATTACTTTTGGTAAGATTCTTTATAAAATTAGTCATTCTTTAATTAGTAATATGATTTATGGAGAATTGATTTTTATTTTTATTCAGTATTTGCCAAAAAGATTTTATTATAGAAAAAGTAAGGTTTTTAGTGATAAAAACTAATTGGTTTTTTTATTTTCTTTTGTAGATTTAGCTTTTTTAAGGTTTTTTTCGTCACAAATTTTAAAATTGTTTATTTTTCATGAGAAAAAAAATATGATAGATTATATTGCGAACATTAAAGGGAAAAACTTTTATTTCATATACACTTACCTTTTACTCTTATCCATGTCCCTTTGGTGTTCTTTTTTGTTTTGGTTCTGACATATATTTAAATGGTGATATAGTATGTATAAAAAAGTATTTAAGGTTATTCTTTCTGTTAGTCTTTTGTGTTTTAGTTTTTATTATACTAAACTTGCGGTAGATATTGTAAAAAATAATAACCCGATTATGAAAACGATTAAGAAGGAAAAGGGTAAGTATGAAGTTAGCAGTGTTAATGCAGAAATTATTGATGATACAATTATTCCAGGAGTTGCGGGATTAGAGGTTAATGTTTCTAAAAGTTTTAATAAAATGTTTAATTATGGAAGGTATCATGATAGTTTATATACTTTTAATGAGGCAAAGCCCGCTGTTTCAATTAGTCAATATTATGATAAATATATTAATCATGGTAGGGAAGAGGTTATGGAAGTAGCTTTGGTTTTTGTTGTTGAGAGAGATGATGATATAATCGACTTACTTACTGTGTTATCTGATCATCATATAGAAGCAACTTTTTTTATCGATGGGTTGTTTATTGAAAATAATAAGAATTTTGTTTTAAACATGATAGAAGAGGGGTATGAGGTAGAAGTAGCTAGTTATAATGGGAATTATCAGGAACTTTATTTTAAAACTGCTGTTGGTCTTTTGGATGAAATTAGGAAAACTAAAGGAAGTTTTTGTTATAGTGATTATAAAAAGAGTAAGATCCTAAATTTATGTAAGAAATTAGAATTGCATACGGTTATTCCTAGTATCCTTGCTAGAACTTCTCCTTATCAGGAGATAAAAAATAATTTAGTAGGTGGTTCAATTATTAGAATGAGTAATAGGGTAGATGAATTAGAAGTATCAATTAATTATATTAAACAAAGAGGATATAATTTAGTAAGATTAGATAAGCTTTTAAGTGAGTCTTAGTTATTATGCAGAATAATATTGGTATTAGCAAAAGGGGCATTTTAATTGTGCTCTTTTCGTATGTAAATATTGTACATTTTACTTCTTTAGATTATCTTATCTATTCTAATCTTTTCATTTATATGTTATAATATCAATGTTAGTAAGGATGATCGATATGTATTTAAAAGAAATTGTGGCAGTTGGTTTTAAAAGTTTTGCTGATAAAATGGATATTCAATTAGATAATGAAATTACTTGTATAGTTGGTCCTAATGGAAGTGGTAAAAGTAATGTTGTAGATGCGGTTAGATGGGTACTTGGAGAACAATCCGTTAAGTCTCTTCGTGGAGATGGAACAATGAGTGATGTTATTTTTTCAGGGAGTAAGTCTAGAAAGGCTTTAAATGTTGCTAGTGTGGAACTTGTTTTTGATAATCGTGATCATTATTTAAATTTTGATTTTAGTGAGGTTTCAATTAAAAGAAAAGCTTATCGAAGTGGAGAAAATGAGTACTTTTTAAATCATCAAAAGTGTAGACTTAAAGATATTGTTAATTTATTGTTAGATACAGGTATTGGTAAAGAGTCTTTTAATATTATTAGTCAAGGTGAAGTGGATAAAATTCTTTCTCATTCATCAGGTGATAGAAGAGTGATTATTGAAGAAGCCGCAGAGGTGTTAAAATATAAGAAAAGAAAAGAGGAAGCTTTAAAGAAACTTGATAAAACACATGATAATTTATCACGGATAAATGATATTATAGGAGAGCTTGAAGGACAAGTAGAACCACTTAGAAGGCAAAGTATTAAGGCAAAAGAATATTTGGATAATCAGGAAAAATTGGAAAAGTTAGAGGTAGCTCTTTTATCGTATGATATTTATCATGATTCGGAAAGTGTCAAAATACTTGTAGAAAAAAGAGATAAATTAGAAGAAAAAATTATGGATATTAGTAATACTTCTAGTAATCGTGATGTTAAGATATTAGAAGACAATCATAGACTTGATCAATTACAAAATACGCTTAGTGACAAGAATAAGAGATTGCTAGAAATTACAGAAGAAGTAGAAAAAATTAATAGTGAGCGACTTTTATTAAAAGAGAAAAATAAAAATCATTCTAGTCAGAATGCACAAAAGAGTGAATTAAAAAAACTCGTCGAAGAACAAGCAAAAATAGAGGCGGACATCCATTTGATTAGTGAGGAAATAGAAGCAGTTCAGAATTCTATTAAACAAAAAAATACTGAACTTAGTCAGTTAGATTCTTCTAAAAATAGGATGCAACAAAAGAAAAAATTGTTACATAATGAGTATTCTAAGATTGATCAGGAAATTATTACTTTAAGAAATAAAATGAATGTTATTCGTCATGAGTTAGATGAACTTTCTTATCTTCCTCGTGTTATTAAACAAGTTCTTAGTTGTAAGAAGTTAACAGGGATTCATCAGACTATTGGAAATGTAATTGATGTAGATGAGGAGTTTGCTAAAGCTTTGGAAGTTAGTATCCAAAGTTGTAAAAATTTTATTATTACAGATTGTGAAGAAGATAGTAAAAAGGCGATTCAGTATTTAAAAGAAGAAAAATTGGGACGAGCTACCTTTTTTCCTTTGAATATTATAGAGCCTAGAAGGGTTGATTCTCATTGTTTAACTACGATTCAACACGATCAGGATTTTATTTGTGTCCTTAGTGATATTGTTCGATGTGATAAAAAGTATAACCATATTATTCAAAATCAATTAGGACAAATTTTAGTTAGTCCAGATATTGATTGTGCTAGACGACTTAGTAAAAAAATTAATAGACATTATAGAATTGTTACTTTAGATGGCGATGTGATTCATGTAGGTGGTTCTATGACGGGAGGAGATAGTAAGAATTATCATAATCAATCTAGTATTACTTTGAAGCAAGAGTTAAATTTCTTAAAAGAAAACATTTTTAATAAAGAAGTAGAAAAGGGAAATATACAAGAAGAAATGGATCAACTCAATACAGAAATTAATAAAATCGATGAAGAGTACTTTAAATTTACTTTAGAAAAAGCAAGTTTAAATGAGTTACTTGGTGTAAAAAATAGTAATTATCATAATTTTAACCAAAAATTGGAGAATATTTTAAGAGAGGTCAATTCTTTAAAACAAATTGTTAATGATACTTTCATTGACCATGAAAAACTTCTTTTGGATCAGTATTATGAAAAATGTAATATAAAAGAAAAAATAATTAGCGATATTCAAGCTTTATCAGAAGAGGTGGATGCATTAAAGAAAAATGTTGATGAGGCTGAGGCTTTATCTAGGTTAAAAAATAGTGAAATTCGAACTTTAGAAAAGGAAAAAAATGAGTTAGATATTCAGATTAACCGATTAGAGATTAGACTTGATTCTATGTTAAATACCTTAAATGAAGAGTATAGTCTTACTTTTGAAAAAGCGAGGAAAGAATATTCCTTAGAGGAAGATAGTGAAAGTGCTAGAAGTAAAGTTAGTTTATATAAGAGTAATATTAAGAAGTTAGGAATGGTTAATTTAGAATCTATTGAGGAGTTTGAGCGGGTAAATACAAGATATGAGTTTTTATGTAGTCAAAAAGACGATTTGCTAATCGCAGAGAATTCTCTTCTTGAAATTATGCAGGAAATGGATGGAGTAATTGAACAGGAATTTATGCGGGTTTATCAGTTAGTTAATCAAGAGTTCTCTACTGTTTTTAAAGAACTCTTTGGTGGTGGTAGTGCTTGTTTAGTTTTAACGGATCCTGAACATATTTTAACTACTGGTATTGATATTGAAGCATCTCCTCCTGGTAAAAAATTATCTTCTATTAGTTTACTTTCTGGAGGGGAAAAAACATTAACTGCAATTAGTTTGTTGTTTGCTATTTTAAATGTTAAAAGTGTTCCTTTTTGTCTTTTTGATGAAGTGGAAGCTGCTTTGGATGAGGCTAATGTTGAGACTTTTGGAAAGTATTTAGCCCATTATAAGAATAAGACCCAGTTTTTAATTATTACTCATAAAAAGAAAACGATGGAGTATGCAGATACATTATATGGTATTACGATGCAGGAGTCTGGAGTTTCTAAATTGGTTAGTGTTCAGTTAAATGAACATGTCGATACTTTATAAAAATAAAAAAGAGCTTATATTGCTCTCATTTTGTCCATATCTTTATATGGATTTTTTTTGTCTATTTTATCGGTAAAGATGATTCCGTTTAGATGGTCTATTTCATGTTGGAAAGCGATTGCTAATTCTTCACGACCTCTTACTATGATTTTATTTCCCTCCATATCATATGCTTCTATTGTTACTCTGGCATATCTTGGGACAATTCCATCTACCTCACGGTTGACACTTAAACAGCCTTCACCTAAGTCAACATAAATTTTTTCTACGGAGTTACTAATTATTTTAGGATTAATTAAAACATAGTTATTAAATTTACCTGGTTCATATTCATGAACAACGACAAAATATCTTTTTAGTACTCCTAATTGAACAGCAGCCATTCCCATACCAGGACGTAAGTCATATTTTTCTGCTAATTCTTCAATTTGACTATTGGTTAAGTATTCAATTGCATCTTCTATTAGTTTTTTATCTTCTTTACTTAGTGGGAAAATTACTTCTTTAGATATTTGATGTAATCTTTTATCTTTTTCATCTAAAATATCTTTATTTTTTAACATGGAATTCACTCCTTAAACATTTGTATTGTAACACATAAAATCTTTTTTTGTAAATAAAAAAGAGCATTAAGCTCTTATGCTGCCCATCTTGTACCAATTACGATTACTAGTAAGATGAATAATACTAATATAATTGCATAAGTGGAACTATTATTGTTGTTTCCACAGTTGTACATAGGATAATAACAAGGAGTTTGATTATTCATTCCAGAACAACCACAACTACCACTACCATAATAATACATAATGTTTCCTCCTTTTTCTTTTCTAATATAGGATATTCAATTTATAGGAAAATGTGAGTGTAAATTCCATATTTGAGATATTCAAATTTTAAAAAATATGATATGATAAATATAATATGGAGGACTATATGGGAAAGATATTTAAAAATTTAGATAAGCAATTA
The DNA here is from genome assembly GCA_947643225.1 of uncultured Clostridia bacterium. Taxonomy (GTDB): domain Bacteria; phylum Bacillota_I; class Bacilli_A; order RF39; family UBA660; genus UBA2730. The sequence continues at coordinate 7,734 of CANRVH010000024.1, read as the reverse complement.
CTAGTTATTAGTGTCATTCTCTTTGTTGTTGGTTTAATTATGGTTTTTTCTTCATCTAATGTAACCGCTTATATGCGTTATGCTGCTAGTCCTTATAATTATTTTATTAAACAAGGTATTTTTTTGATAACAGGAGTTGTCATTTCTTTGGTTATGATTCGTTTTAATACTAAATTTTATGGAATTATTTCTAATGTTTTGTTGATTGCTGTTATTTCTAGTTTAATTGCTTTATTGGTAGTTGGAAGAGCGAAAAATAATGCAATTAGTTGGTTTGCTGTTGGTCCTTTTAGTATACAGCCTAGTGAATTTGCTAAAGTTATTTCTATTATTTTTATGGCTAATTATTATGAAGATAAAAGAGATAAGTTAAATTCTTATTGGTATTCTTTGTTTCCAATTATTATTTGTGGAATTATAGCTTTACTTATTTTTGCTCAACCAGATCTTGGAACGATGATTATTTATTCTTTAATTGTTGCTATTTTATTTTTCTGTGAACCTATTCCTAAAATGATTAAGTTAAAATTTGTTATCCTTGTTTTAGGAGGAATTTTGTTGATGGGAGTAGTTGTTTTAGGAACGGGGAAAAGCTTAATCTTGGAAAGACAACTTGCTAGATTTAATTTTACTAGACCTTGTGATCGGTTGCTGGAAGATGGAAATCAGGTTTGTAATGGCTATATTGCTATTAATAATGGGGGATTATGGGGAAAAGGATTGGGAAACAGTACACAAAAATATTTATATTTGCCAGAACCTTATACTGATTTTATTTTTACGGTTATGGTTGAGGAACTTGGTTGTGTTGCAGGAGTATTACTTATTTTAACTTATCTTTATTTGTTATATCGAATTTTGCTTATTGGTAGGCGGAGTTATACTAATAGGGGCTGTGCAATTTGTTATGGAGTTAGTTGCTATATCTTTTTCCATATTGTGATCAATTTATTAGGAATTATGGGACTTATACCGATGACTGGGGTTCCGCTTCCTTTTATGAGTTATGGTGGAAGTTTTACTATTTGTTTAATTGCAGCTTTGACTATGGTGCAAAGAGTTAGTGTTGAAACGGGAATTAGAAATCAAGTTAGTACAAAGAAAAAAGAAAAAAAAGCTTAGAATTATTCTTTGCTTTTTTTATTTACAGCGAATAATAATAGTGGAGGTGATGAAATGTCTTTTACTTATCGTTATCGGAAACAATTAATTTTCATTTTTTTAGTTATTATTTTAATAGGAGGAGGATTTTCTATTTATCAATTTAGTTATCAGAAGAAAAGAACTGTTCAAAAGAAAATTTTGCTTTCTAGTAAAAAAACTTCTAATATAAAGAAGGTTAATCAGAAGGAAAAGGTGGAAGAAGAGATCTATTATAAGGTAGATATCAAAGGAGAAGTGCAAAATCCAGGATTATATACACTAAAGGAGGGGAGTCGAGTCAGCGATGTTATTGAGTTAGCTGGAGGTTTAACTATAAATGGGGATACTTCAGTTATTAATTTAAGTAAAAAAATTAGTGATGAGATGGTTATTATTGTTTACAGTAAGGAAGAAGTTAGGAATTTTAGTGTAACGAAAGAGAGAGAAAAGGAAGTGATTAATCAGTGTCAAAATAGTTATGAAGGTATTATTAATGATGGTTGTATTAATCCTGATGAGAGGTCTGCTTCTCATTCACCAGAGAATAAGATGATTTCTATTAATACTGCAACAGTGGAACAGTTACAAACATTAACAGGAATAGGAGCTGAGAAGGCTAAAGGAATTGTTAATTATAGGGAAGAACATGGTAGTTTTCAGAATATAGAAGAAATTAAAAATGTTAATGGTATAGGGGATTCTATTTTTGATAAAATTAAGGACTATATTACTTTGTAATTTCTTTTATTATTTTATTCTTGCTTTGGTTTTGATTTTGACATTTTTAAGGCTTAAAATGCCATTTAAAAGTCATTATCATGAAAAACAGAATCGGTTTAATGGTATCATTCTTTCTATAAAGGTAGATGGGGATTTGTTACAATTTGTTTTAGAAGATAAAAATAGTGAAAGAGTTAGAACCAGTTATTATTTTCAAAATAAACAAGAGAAAGAAAAGTTTTCATCTTATTTTCAATTAGGAGATACTGTAGAAGTAAAGGGGAAATTTTCTGAAATTTTAAAAAGTTCAACGAGTAATCTTTTTGATTATCAAGAATATGCTCTTAGAAAAAGAATGATTTATACTGTTCAAGTAGAGTCTATAATAAAAATAGCTGATAATCGGAGTGTTTTATTTTCTATTAAAAATTTTATGAATATCTATTTTGAATCTTTTCAAGATGGGGAATATTTAAAACTGATTTTACTAGGGAATAAGGAAGAAATTTCTAAGGAAGTAATGGATTCATTTAGAGATAATGGGATTAGTCATTTATTTGCTATTAGTGGAATGCATGTTGGTTTACTTACTTCTATTATTTTGCATATTTTTTCCTTTTTTAAAGTAAGTGAAAATAGGCGATATTTTCTTACATGTCTGTGTTTATTTTTCTATTTACTTTTGGTTGGATGTTCTCCTTCTATTGTTAGGGCTTTTCTTTTTTTTCTTCTTTTAACAGTAAATCGGATTTATTATTTTCACATTGATCCTAAAAATATTTTCTTTTTGACACTTGCTATTACTTTATGTATTAATCCTTATTTTATTTATGATGTAGGATTTCAGTATTCTTTTTTGATTAGTTTTGCTTTGATTAGTAGTAGTCAATTATTAAATCGTTCATCTTATTTTCTTTCTTTAATTATTACCTCCACTATTAGTTTTTGTATTAGTATTCCTATTACTACATATCATTTTTATCAAATTAATTTACTTAGTATTGTTTATAATTTATTTTATGTTCCGTTTGTTACGTTTTTATTATTTCCTTTTTCTTTATTACTTTTAATTTGTCCTTTTTTGGAATTTCTATATCATTTTTTAATTTGTTTGTTGGAAAAAAGTTCTCTTTTTTTCAGTCAGATTGATTATTTTAAGCTGATTTTTGGTAGAGTAAATTCTTTTTATTATGTTTTGTATATTTTGGTAATGTTTCTTTTTATTTGGTATAAAAAGAAAAGGAAAATTTTTCTCTTTTGTTTTTTCTTCCTTCTTACTTTTCACTATTTTATTTATTGTATTTTTGATCATAGTTATTTAACTATGCTTGATGTGGGACAGGGGGATTCGTTTATTCTTCATAGTAGAGGTAAAACTGTTCTTATTGATACAGGTGGAAAAGTTAATTATTATCAATATGGGTGGAGAAAAAGAAAAACAAATTCAATTGTACTTAATACTACTATTCCTTATTTAAAAAGTAAAGGAATTAGAAAGTTGGATTATCTAGTTTTGACTCATGGAGATTATGATCATTTAGGGGAGGCACTGATTTTATTGAAATATTATCAAGTGGATCAAATATTTATTAATGAAGGTGAACAGAATGATTTAGAAGAAAGGATTTCTAAGTTGTTTTCCCATGTAGATGTTTGTTATCAGGGAAAAACCTTTGAAGTAGGTGATTTCCAATTTTTATCCATAAACCATGATTTGTTAGATGAGAATAGTAGTAGTATTGTTTTATATACGATGTATCATGATTATAAAATGTTATTTATGGGAGATGCTAATTTTAAAAGTGAGAAGTATTTATTGGATACATACGATTTAAAGAAGGTTGATTTATTAAAATTAGGACATCATGGTAGTAAAACTAGTACTAGTGAGGAATTTCTAAAGAAAATAGAACCAGATATTGCTTTGATTTCAGCAGGCAGAAATAATCAGTTTAATCATCCAAATAGGGAGACTTTGAAGAGATTACGAAAATATCAGATAAGAAGTTATTCTACTCAAAGTGATGGAACAATAGAGTTTAATTTTACATTAAAAAAAATATTTACTTAGTTCTTGAAAAAGTTATCTTTAAATATTTACAATTTTTTTTAAATTAGTTACAATAGATTTAAGTTTGGTGGTGATTGTTTTGAATAAATTAGATCAATTTGTATGTCATGATCATTTTGTTAATTTGAATCAATCATATATATCTGCTTGTAGTGATGTTGATTTTTTAAAATATGTAAAGAATTTAAAAATAGAAGAGGATTTATTAATTAAATATACATCTTCACTAATGGATTGTGTTCAAGAAAGAAAGATGTGTCAGAAATGTTCCTCTTTTTCTGATTGCAGTCATCAGGTAAAAGGGTATGTTTTAACTCCAGAAAAGGTTGATAAAAGAATTTTATTTACTTATATTGCTTGTAGTAAGTATCAAAAATACTTGGATGCAACTAAGAATATTACCTATTTTGATGTGGCTAATGAAATAAAAAGAGCTTCTTTTCAAGATTTATATAAAGATGATAAGGCAAGGGTTCCTATTATTAAACATTTTAAGGAGTTTATAGATTCTTATAAAAAAACTAAAAAAGGGAAAGGGGTATTTTTAACAGGTTCATTTGGTTCGGGGAAAACTTATTTAATAGCGGCATTATTTAATGAATTATCTAAAAAAAATATTAAAAGTACAATTATTTATTATCCTGAATTTTTAAGAACGTTAAAGGCCTCTTTCCAAGATGATTATCAGGAAAAATTTGATTCTGTAAAAAGGAGCCCTATTTTATTAATTGATGATATTGGAGCGGAAAATTGTAGTAGTTGGAGTAGGGATGAGGTTTTATCACCAATTTTACAATATCGAATGGAAGAAGAATTGCCAACATTTTTTACTTCTAATTTTAATATGAGGGAATTGGAAGAGCATTTGTCTAATACTTCTAGTGGGATTGAAAAGGTAAAAGCAAGAAGAATTATTGAGAGAATTAAACAATTGACTGTTGAAATTTCATTAGTGACAAAAAGTAGAAGGCATTAGATTAAATTAAAGTAGTAGGGGGAAATGATGAAAGAATTAGATGTTTTTTTAGATCAGGTAAAGGATTGTACAGTAGAAGAGTTTAAAAGGAAATTTTCTGATTTTATAGAACAGGTAGACAATAGGAATAAATTTATTAATGATTTAATTTTTTATTTTAATAACTATCGTAGATCGTTAAATAGTCAGAAAGAGAGAGCGAATAAAGATATTGTTTCTATAATAGAGATGGAAAGAGTAAAATGTAAAAAAATTATTTATTATATTAAATCTCAGTATGAACATGGTGATATGCTAAGACACAATAATTATACTAGTGGTTCTGATTCAAATAAATTGAAAAAGAAGAGGAATTTATTTAGTCAGGAAATTACTGAATTGAGTGGGCTTTTATTGAATGAAGAGGATGCTTTATTATATCTTAATAATTATTCTATTAAGTTAGAAAAGATTATTAAGGTGTTAGATTTTTTAGATTATAAAAGTTCTCTTATGCATAAAAGAAAAAAGACAGCACTTAAAAAGAAAAATATTACTTATATTAATCAATTAACAGAAACTATTGGAAATTATAAAAGAGTAATTGGAGAGATTGAGCAGTATATTTATCAACTAATTCTTTCTGAGTTTGAAAGTATTCCTGATTTAAATCATTTTGATACGAGTGTTCTTGATTTTTGGTATCAACAATTAAAAAGTACTGATGATCAAAAAGGTGTTTTATCCAATATAATAAATTTTATTCATCAAGAGAAGAGTCAATATGGTTTTTTATATGAAAAAAATGGTATATTTCAATATTTAGAAAAAAGAGATTATCAGAATGAGTCGATGAAAAAATATTTATTACAATTAAAAGAATTTAAAGAGAAAATGCAATTGTTAGAAAGACAACTTGGTTATTATATAAATAAAACAAAAAAATTGAAAAGTGATTCCCATTTTGAATTTTCAGATGAGATAGAAATTAGTTCAGTGCAGGAGAATATAAAAGAAAGTATATTACAGCAAAAAGATGTTTCAGGATTTGATTTTGTAGATTTTTTATATGCTTTAGCCGATTGTATTAAAAATGAGTCTATTTCTGATTATTTGCTTCATTATCTAAATGTGATAACAATGAAAATTACTTCTGAACCAACTCAGGAAGAAGAGATAATTAATGCTATTTATTTTGTATTAGATGCAATTAAGTATCGTTTGTCTAGAACTACTAAAGAAGAAAAACAGGATAGAGAGATCTTAAAAAAAATTCGTACTTCATTTCATGTGATTCATGATCAGGATAATCAAAATTATAAGAATCATGATTATTTATTTGATCTTGTTAATTATTTTTTACAACAGGAAGATTATTTTTTATATTTGAAAAAAATAGTGGAAGTGATGCCTGATATTGTTAATACTAGATATATTAATCAGAAAACTCATGTAAGTGAACATATTGTTTTATATATAGTCGATCAATTTATTGAGAATTATAAAATTATGCTATATGATCGCAATAGTGATTATATTAATAAAGATTATTTAAAAATTGTATATCTTCTCTTTACTAGATGTTATAAGCTTTCTTTAACTAGTGATGAGAAAAAACAAATTGATCAGAAACTTGCTAATTTTATACATGAAGTAAATAGAAGAATTACATCATCAAAAAGAAAATATGCTGTTAAAGCAGATTTAAAAGAAATGTATGTTGATAACTTTTATTTAAGGTATATGAAAAATCCATTAAATGATCTTGATGAATATGATTTGGATAATCATTTAAACTCCTTTTATGCTACTGTACGAGATGCAAAAAAAGGGAAAAGATATTGTATGAATTTTATAGAAGAGGAAGCCTTTACTTTAGGAAGAGGGTATCATGCCTATTCTATAGAAAAGAATAAGCATGGTTTTGTTTTAAAAATTCATGTTATTGATTTACACCATTTAATTCCTTCCCATTCATATCTTTCTTATTATCTTTTTAATCAAACCGCTACTTCATCTCAGATAGATCATATGATTATTAGGCAAATTAATATGGCTAAGGGAGAAGTCTATCCTACGATTACTTATGAAATTGGTTTTGACGAAAAGGGAGATTATTGTAATGAAAATCGGGAAGTAAGGAATTTTCAAATTTATCCTAATAAAATAAAAGTTAATCAGAAATATTCTGATTATGACTTGATTTATTTTAATGGAGAGAAAGATTTAAGATTATGTTTAGATTTGTATAGAAAATCATCTATTCGTAATTGTGGTGATTATCATGATCGTTATTTTTTAAAAGATGTAGAAGTCTATTTTGAAAAAATTTTAGAAAAAGGAGTTATTGAATATTTTTAGGGTTATGGGTTACCTTTTATCTATAGCGGAGTTTGTCATTTTTGTGAAAAAGAGGTTGTTGATATTATGAATCATATTGGAGTTATTCTTTCTCGATTGGATAAAAAAGATTTTGACCAAATTTATAGAGCTTTAAGTACTAATATAGATTCCTTTCATTATTCCACTACAGATTTCCATGGCGAGTATCAATTAGCTATTGAAAATCCATTAAATTATCATGGTCTTTTAATTCAAAAGGTACTTTTTGAATTAGTATTTGATAATAGATATAGTGAGAATGAATATAAACAGATAATCCAAAAAATTCAACGTGAATTTGATGAAGTAGTCGCTTCCTTAAATGATCATTTGGGTTATATTGATGTAGGGGTTCTTTCCGAGAATAAAGGAAAATTATTTCAAAAGAAAAAAATGTATTTTTAAAATAGTGTCAAAATTTCTTGAAAATGTCAGTAAAATCATTTTGAGAAAATGTCAGTAG
>CANRVH010000023.1 GCA_947643225.1 uncultured Clostridia bacterium | reverse complement strand
TATCAACAAAATATCAGACATTTTATCCTTATTGACTATAAACAATCTAGTGATACAATATAGTAGAATATGAAAAAATTGTATCTAAAGGTGCTACTTTTACTGTAAGTAGTGCTTTTTTCATATTCAAACTTCTACATATTTATAAGTAAATTTCTTCAAAATTATGGTCATAAATACGGCCATAAAATTGTTAAAAATTCTAAATATTCTGGTCGAAATTTTAGAAAAATTATATTGAAAAAGTGTGTACGATTGTTAAACACATTTTGGAAAGTCTTTATTTATAAGGGTTTTAGAAAAAATCAAAGTAAACGATTGTATAACAAATCTTTCAAATGTAAACACTTTTGTTTTCTCTAATGCCTTATGAAATAAAGGGAAACTAGCCACTGGCTAGTTGTTTGTAAACAGGACTTATCCTGCTTTTATTTTGTTTTGATTATTTTAGAAAAAATGATATTTCTATGGCCATAACTTCGGCCATAAATATGACTATTATTTTTCATATTTTTGTAATTTGGATAGCTATTTAGTTATCTTTTTTTGTTTGTAGGGCTGTATAAAATGAGTAAGTGCGTTATAATTTTTTTAAGATATTTTAAAGAAAGTTGGTGCGTAACTATGATATGAATTGTTTAAGAATTTAAAGGGGGAATATAAATGCCAGAAAGAAGTGATAAAAAATTAGAACATTTAAAATCTTATGTAGTAGAAATTGCTATGTTAGAATTTATCAAAGATAATAATTTAATTGATAATAACGAATACAAAAAAATCAAAAATAAAATTGAAAATGAATATGCAAAATACAATAAATTAAACAATTCAGAATATAGTTTTGCGTAAAATAAAATATTTGAAATATGCTATTATTCAACAATTAGGAAAGGAATAAATGAATAATAAAAATGTTGAAGTAATAGCACCAACTTCTAAAACAATGTGCTTAAAAGGAAATGTAAAATACAAACTTATTCGTACTTGTGCTTATTGTAGAGTTTCAACAGACAATGAAGATCAGAAAACAAGTTATGACTCACAACGAATTCACTATAAAAATATGATTGAAGAAAATCCTGACTGGGAATTTGTAGGGATATATGCTGATGAGGGTATTACTGGTACACAGACTAAAAAGAGAGAACAATTTAATCAAATGATGAATGATGCTTTAAATGGTAAAATTGACTTAATATTAGCCAAGTCTATATCAAGATTTGCTCGTAATACTGTTGATACTTTAAATTGTGTAAGATTACTTCGTGAACATAATGTAGATGTTTATTTTGAAAAAGAGAATATTCATACTCTAGGTTTATCCAATGAATTATTTTTAACTTTATATAGTGCTTTTGCCCAAGCAGAAAGTGAGTCTATATCAGAAAATGTAAAAGCTGGTGTAAGAATGAAAATGAAACGTGGAGAATTGGTAGGAAAGTATGCTCCATTTGGATATTTATACGATAAAGAAAAAGATGTTATTTATCCAGATGAAAGTAAGAAAGATATTGTTACATATATTTTTGAAGAATATTCTAAAGGTGTAGGTTTTAGAACAATTGCTCTTAACTTGAATAATCTAGGAATACCTAGTCCATCTAATTTAAAATGGTGTCATGCTTCTGTTAGAAGAATTATTATAAATGAAAAATATGTTGGAGATTTAAAAACAGGAAAGTATTATACTGAAAACGTACTAACTCATAAAAAGAAAGTCAATTATGGAGAGAAAGAACAATTTTTTACAACTAATCATCACGAACCTATTATCTCACGTGAACTATGGAATAAGTGCCAAGAAATATTAACTATCAGAAGTAAAATCATGAAGCCAGATGGCAACAGAGATAAGTTTAGCAGGAAATATCCATTTAGTAGTAAAGTCTTTTGTGGAATATGTGGAGAACGATTTATTAGACGTTCTTATAAAATTAGAAGTAATGGAAAAGAAGTTGCTTATTGGGTATGTAGAAGTCATAGAAATAAAATTGAGTGTTCAAATTTAATCCATTACAAACAGGAAGAGCTAGAAGATATATTTGTAATTGCCTATAACAAATTATTTCAAGATAGTGAGAAATATATCAATTCATTTATGAAAAAAGTAAATGAAGTCATCAATGAAAATCAAGATTATAATAATCAAAAGAAGATAAAAGAAGAAATATCAAAACTTGAAAATAAGTTATCTAATTTGATTGATTTACAACTTGAGGGCTCTATTTCAAAAGAGATATTAAATCAAAAAAATCTTGAAATTTCCAACAAGATTAAAGAGTATGAACAACAACTAAAAGATACTGAAAATATAGAACTCACTAGAAAACAAAAACTAGAACAAATTGATAAAATCTCTAATACTCTAAAACAATACAAAGGTCTCTTTAAATTTAATGAAGAAGTCTTTAATAGTTTGGTTGATAAAATCATTATTGGCGAAAAGTCAGAAAAGGAAGAAGAAGATTTTTATAAGATTAAATTTATTTTAAAAACTGGAGAGTTAATCAACGAAAATTTACCTAATGGAAAACTAGACATAGGGACGAATTTTGGTAAATATGGCTTTACAATCACAAAGCAAGAGTTAGAAGAAAAAGAAGACAATGTGACTGCCTATGTATTACAACGGCACTCTAGGATAAAGTCCCACTATTATTTTCTTATTCTCTTCCATTTAATCACCAATCCTTTCCTTTGAAGATGAAAAAACACAAGGTTTTTCAATTTTCCTTGTGTTTAATAGCTAATTTAATTTTTTAAATACTACTCTTGGGGGACTAGAAGAGTATTTGTTGTAGAATCTAATTCTACAATACCATATTACCACATACCATATGGAACTTACTAGATACTTTATACTGTAAATTACTCTGTAAATGGTATGGTAAATTACTAGGCAAATCATACTGTAATTCACTCTGCAAATGACATGGAAAATTACTAGGTAAGTTTTAACCTATATCTAGAGAATTATTTTCTACAATACATAGAATACCATAGTCTTCTAGTAATAACAATACCCAAAAATCTACCATTTTTACTTGTAATTTTACTAGTAATTTATGTGGTAATTTATGTGGTAGTTTTATTGGTAAAATAACTGGTAATTTTTCTGCCCATTTTAATCTAATTTTTGTTCATTTCATTAAGAATAGTAACAAATTTAGTAAAAGATATAATAGCATTTGAAATAGGTAAATATATTTTGTCATTATATTCATATAAATATGCCACCAATGTATTAGAATTATTTTTAACAATAACCTTATATGGTTCTGTTATACTTAAATTGGTATTATTAATTTTAATTAAATGTCCTGGAGTAAAATTAATACTTAAATTACCTAAACTAGCTTTCATTTTTAATTTTTTCTTAAATTCACAAGGAAATTCTAAAGTTTCTATGGTCGTTTTCATAATTATTCATCAACTCCTTTAGACATGAAAAAAGCCCATAATATCAAATACTATGAACTTTATCTATAATAATCTTGCAAAAGTGCAAGTTTTAACCTCAATGGTGCCGACTATAGGACTTGAACCTACAACCTACGCGTTACGAGTGCGTTGCTCTACCAATTGAGCCAAGTCGGCAACTAACTAATATAAATATACCATATATTTAAAAATAGTACAAAAATTTTACAGAAATTAATTTTTAAGATATAATTACTTTACAAAAATAAATGAAATTAAAGAGGTTACGATATGGATAAAATCAAAAATAAAAGTATGAAAAATATATTATCCCTAATTATGATAACTATTGGAGCACTACTAGCAAGTTTTTCCCTAGAAACACTATTAATCCCTAATACAATTCTAGATGGTGGTATCACAGGTATTTCTATTATTCTAAGTAAAATTACTTCCCTTCCCATTAGTGTACTAATTATCATAATCAATATACCATTTTTATATATCGGCTACAAAAATATGGGAAAAAATTTCCTAATAAAAGCAATTTACAGCATGAGTATCTTTTCTATAGGGCTTTTATTCTTTGCCACTCTTGAAAGTATAACAAATCAAATGTTACTAGCAACAGTATATGGGGGATTTCTATTAGGAATAGGTTGTGGACTAGTAATTAGATTTGGAGGCTGTTTAGATGGTACAGAATCAATCGCCATTATAATTAGTAAAAAACATCCCATCTCTGTAGGACAAATCATTTTGATCATCAATTTGATTATCTACATGATTGCAGGCCTAATCTTCGGAATAGATCGTGCATTATACTCTTTATTAACCTACTTTATCACATTCAAAGTAATAGATACAGTATCAGAAGGCCTAGAACAAGGAAAAGCTGCAATGATTATCACTGATCATGGAAAAGAAATATCCAAAGAAATCTACAAAAGGCTAGGAAGGACAACAACTAAAATAAGAGGAGAAGGACTAATATCTGGAGAAAAAGAAATTCTTTACTGTGTAATGACAAGAATTGAGATTCCTGAACTAAGAAGAATTGCCGAAGAAACAGACGAATCAGCCTTTATTACCATTACAGACATTTCAGAAATAATAGGAAATCACATCAAATCCACCAAAAAAATGAAAAAACTAAATAAAAAATAATTTCAATTAAATCAAATTAGCCAAATCCCTTCTTTCCTTTAATTCTGGAAAAGCCTTGATAATAGAAATCAATCTACGTTTAAAATAATCCCTACTTTCCACCTCATTTACAACATGACTAATATTAATAAATAAAGATAAATCAACTAGATAAGAATTAACCAAAGTAATAGTAGAAACATATTGATAAATTGCCCTATTTTTTTCTAAATCTTTTATTCTATTTTGTACATAATCTTTTAAAATATCATTATTCACAAGTAAAGCTAAATCATAACCCATTTTTAAATCTTTCATTGTATTTATAACGACTTCTGTATTATTCATAAATACACCTTCTTTAAATCAATAAATAAAGAATATCACAAAAAAACATTTGTTTCAATAAAACGGATTTTTTTAATGTAAACTTCTGTAATCCATATAGTTAAAATTTAAAATAACTGATATACTAAGTATATAAAATAAAAGGAGATGATATTTATGAAAGAAGCTTGGAATGGTTTCAATGAAGGCGCTTGGACTAAAGAAATTAATGTAAAAGACTTTATCCTAAAAAACTACACTCAATACAACGAAGATGAAACATTCTTAGAGAAAACTACCGAAAGAACAGATAAAGTTTGGAATAAATGTAGTAACCTACTAAAAGAAGAACTAGAAAAACATGTTCTTGATATAGATGTAGATAATATGTCTGGAATTAATGCTTTTAATCCGGGATATATTGATCAAGAAAACGAAGTAATTGTTGGCTTACAAACAGATAAACCATTAAAAAGAATTGTTAACCCCTATGGTGGAATCAGAATGGTTTACAATGAATTACAAGCATATAATTACAAATTAAACAAAGACGTAGATAAATATTTTAAAAATTTCCGAAAAACTCATAATGATGGAGTATTTGATGCTTATACAGAAGAAATTAAAAAAGCCCGCCATGTCGGTTTATTAACAGGATTACCTGATGCATATGGTAGAGGAAGAATAATAGGAGATTATCGAAGAATTGCTCTTTATGGAATTAACTATTTAATTGAACAAAAACAGAAAGATTTAAACAATTTAACAGGAATAATGTTAGATGAATTAATCAGACAAAGAGAAGAAGTATCCATGCAAATAAAAGCTCTAAACGAAATAAAATTAATGGCTGAAAGTTATGGATTTGATATCTCGTACCCTGCAACAAATGCTAAAGAAGCAATCCAATGGACCTACCTTGGATATTTAGCAGCAATAAAAGAAAACAATGGTGCTGCTATGAGTTTAGGACGAGTTGATTCATTCTTTGACATATATATTGAAAGAGATTTAAAAAAAGAAATTATCACAGAAAAAGAAGCCCAAGAGTTAATCGATCAATTCGTAATCAAACTAAGATTAGTAAGACATCTAAGAACTCCTGACTATGATGAACTATTTTCTGGAGATCCAACCTGGGTAACCTGCTCCATTTCAGGAATCACAGAAGAAAAAAAACATATGGTTACCAAAACTAGTTACCGCATTTTAAATACACTAACAAACCTAGATACCTCACCTGAACCAAATATGACTGTTTTATGGAGTGAATATCTTCCTAAAAACTTTAAAAAATACTGTGCTAAAATGTCTATTGAAACAGATGCTATTCAATATGAAAATGATGATATTATGCGTCCTATTTATGGGTGTGACTATGCAATAGCCTGTTGTGTTTCTGCTATGAGATTAGGTAAAGATATGCAATTCTTTGGAGCTAGATGTAATTTAGCAAAATCACTACTATATTCTATAAATGGTGGTATTGATGAAATAAAAAAAGAAAAAGTAATTGATAATATTGAAATCATGAAAGATGAAATTCTAGAATACGACAAAGTAAAAAAATCTTACTATAAAGTATTAGAAAAAATTGCTGAAATCTATGCAAGTGCAATGAATATTATTCACTATATGCATGACAAATATGCTTATGAAGCAGGGCAAATGGCCTTGCATAATACAGATGTTCACCGTTATATGGCATATGGTGTAGCAGGATTATCTGTTACAGTAGATTCCCTTTCTGCAATCAAATACGCAAAAGTAAAACCAATTAGAGATGAAAATGGTATTGCAGTCGATTTTGAAATAGAAGGAGATTATCCTAAATATGGAAATGACGATGAGCGAGTAGACAATATTGCCAAAGAACTCTTACAAACATTTTTTGGATATTTAAAAAGTTATCAATCTTATCGAAACAGCGAACATACTATGTCTGTTCTTACCATCACCTCTAATGTTGTCTATGGATCAAAAACTGGCGCAACCCCAGATGGTAGAAAAAAAGGAGAAGCCTTTGCACCTGGAGCTAATCCTATGCATGGCAGAGATTCAAATGGAGCACTTGCATCCCTAAACTCTGTTGCAAAACTAGATTATAAAACATGTTGCAAGGATGGCATTTCAAATACATTTTCCATTACACCAAGCACTCTAGGAGCAACCAAAGATGAACAAATTACAAATTTAGTAAATATACTGGATGGATATTTCAATCAAGGTGCACATCATACCAATATTAATGTTCTAAATAAAGAAACTCTAATTGATGCAATGAATAATCCAGAAAAATATCCTTTATTAACGATCAGAGTATCAGGATATGCTGTAAGATTTAATAGACTTACTAGAAAACAACAAGAAGAAGTAATTGCGAGAACTTTCCATGAAAAAATGTAACACAATTAAAGGAAGTATTGCTGAAATTGAAAGTATGGGCCTAGTAGATGGACCAGGGATTCGTACAGTAATCTTTCTAAATGGATGCAGTCTAAGATGCAAGTATTGCCATAACCCTGAAATGTGGCATCAAAATACAAAAACAACTACACCAGAGGAGTTAGTAAAAAAAATAATTCGTTATAAACCTTATTATAAAAATAATGGAGGAGTAACTTTCTCTGGAGGCGAACCTCTATTGCAACCCGAATTCTTAAAAGAAAGTTGCAAACTTCTAAAACAAGAAAATATTCATATTGCTCTAGATACCGCTGGTGTAGGATTAGGCAATTATGATGAAATACTAACATATATAGACTTAGTATTGCTAGATATTAAACACACAGATAAAATAAAATATAAAGAGCTAACTGGAAAAGAAATAAATCAGGTAGAAGAATTTATTAAATCAATTAATAAAAATAAAAAGAAAGTTTGGATCAGACAGGTAATTATTCCAAACCTAACAGATAGTGAAGAATATATTGACTCTTTAATTACTTACCTTAAAAAAATCAACCATATTGAAAGAGTAGACTTTCTTCCCTACCATAAATTAGGAAGAGAAAAATATCCTTCCCTAAATATCAATTATCCATATGAAAAACAAGCAGAAATGAATAAAGAGAAATGCCAAAAATTATATACATTATTTATAAAAAAATATAACAAAAGTTCTAACTTAAAACTAAGTTAGAACTTTTTCAATTAATCCACTTCTTAATATAGTAACCTTCTCTATAATCTGCCATAACAATAATTTTTATTTTTAAAGAAGAAAATTTTTTCCTAAATCGACTATATTGAGAATTACCAACAATTAGACATTTCACCTTTAAATCATCAATACCAAAGACAGTCTTAAAAAAACAACAACTAACATCTAAAAAGTCCAAATCCAAATGTTGAAAAGCCTGAAAATCATCCAATATAACTCCAGATAAATATATTTTTTTAATAAAAACCAAGTCTTCAAGAAAAAAAGGATTAAAAAATTGACAATCAACAATTCTTAGAGTTTTAATTTGGGTTAGCTTTCCCATATTCTTTATTTTTTTACTAAAAGAACAATCCTTAAAAATCAAGTTTTCAAGATAAGGAAGACCAGAAAAAATATTTATTACACTACTATTAATATAAGTATTAACTACCTCTAAATATTTCAAATTTTTAAAATTCCTTAAATCCTGAAAAGAAATGACCGATTTTTTCCCATCAAAATCTTTACCATTTATCGTTAATGACTCCACTAATAATAAATCACTAATCAATATCTCATTAACATTTTTTTGGAAAACATCACTAAGAAAAGTTCTAATAGACTCTGTTACAATTTGCAAACTACCACATTCTTTCACTATCTATTATACACTTTAATCACATATGAATATGGTAAAAGTCATAAAACAAATGTAAAATAGTGTTAAACCATACCAAGTTGATCATTAACAACTTCTGCAAAATAAAACTTTCTTTATTATCAGGTTTTAATCACTAAATAAGATAAAGTACCCTTTATAACTTAGCGAATTAACTCCGCTTCATACAATTTTTTATAATTCTTATTATTCTTTAATAACTGACGATGACTACCCTCTGCCTCTATTTTTCCCTGATTCAAAAATAAAATTTTATCACTATTAATAACGGTACTAAGACGATGCGCAATAATAAGAATCGTATAATCCTTTTTCATATGATCAATCGCTTTTTGAATACTAGATTGGGTTTCATTATCAAGAGCACTAGTTGCCTCATCAAACAAAATAATTTCTGTTTTTTGAATAAAAGCCCTAGCAATCGCTAATCGCTGACGTTGTCCTCCGCTTAAATTAACTCCACCTTCTCCAATAACTGTATCATAGCCATCAGGCATGCTTTCTATAAAATCATGCAAACAAGCCATTTTACAAGCCTCAATCATTTCCTCATCAGTTAAATCCTCTTTTACTAATCTTAAATTTTCCCTAACTGTTAGATTGAAAATATAAGGATTTTGATTAATAATCGTGATATTACCACGTATTGTTTCACGATCTAACTCATTAATATCAACCCCATCAATAGTAATAACTCCTTCTTCTACTTCATACATCTTACATAAAAGATTAAAAATAGTACTTTTCCCAGATCCAGACTTACCAACAAATGCCACTGTCTGATTTGCTTTTACTTGAAAAGAAACATGATCCAAAACAAGTTGATCATCATATTGAAAAGATACATCTTTAAATTCAAAATTCCCCTCAATTCTATCCAAATGTATTTGACCAAACCTTTCTTTAGAATATTCAGGACTATAAATAATAGCAAATATTCTAGAAGAAGATAAATTAAAATCTTTAACCTTTTCAATTAACATACTAGCCCAATTTACAATAGAAATAACCTTATTCATATAATTATGAATAACCAAAGCACTAGCAACTTCTAGCTGATGATTTACAATTAAAAAAACAAGTAAACAAATCATTCCTGTATCACCAAAATCAATAAAGCAATTTCTTAGAAAACTATAATTCCTATCTGTTCTTCCCATAGAATATCTCTGCTCATTAAGATCAACAATCTTATAATCAAGTTCTCTCATAAAGCTACCTTCTGCATTCAACATCTTAATATCGCGAACACCTCGAACAAGCTCAGAAATAAAACCAGAAACTCTCTCATTCTTCTTTCTAAATATCTTGTCTTGTTCATTAAAAACAATTACCCGTTTTTTCTCTACCAGATAAACACAAAAAATCATTACCACTAAATAACAAAATACTATTTTATTAATAATAAATATTGCTCCAAAAATACCAATATTAGTAATAATATTGGATAAATACAAATTTAAAACATTAAAGATATCTGCAATTTTACTTGTATCATTAGTAAGCCTCTGAATAAATACTCCAGAAGAATTCTGATCAATACACTGATTCTCAAGCTTTAAAATCTCATGCCCTAAACTACTTTGTACAAGAGTAAAAGTCTCCCTATAAATAGTTTGTGAACAATATCTTGCAAAAAAATGAATAAAATTTCTCAATACCTCTAAAACAAGAATAACAAAACTAATTAATAAAACTTGATAAAATTGATTACTAGTTAAATCAACAATAACCCTAGCACTTAAAATAGGAACAAAAATACTAATCATCATAGATACTATATTACATAAAATATAACCAATAAGTCTTTTTCTTTGCCCTCTAGCATAATTCCAAGCAAACTTTAAATTGCCAATAAATTCCCTCATACTACTTCTCCATAATACAACAATAACTATATCTTAACAAAAAACAATAGAAATTACTACAAGTTACTCAAAAAAGGCCGAAAAGCCGTTGGAATTGCATAATGATTTTGAATTACTTCAACTTCTTGAAACATCAAATCATAATCAATATAACTAGTAAGATCAATTAAATAAGAAATCATCTTCCACTTTTGATGAGTAAAAATATGAATATGAGAAACAAATTTTGTAATAGATTGATAAGAGATACCCCGACAAGTTAAATAATGACGAAGCTCCTCCATGCTATAATTTCCTTCTAAATTAGGGAACTCCCACAAACCTGCTAATATTCCTCCATCTTTTCGTTTTCTAATAGCAATTTTATTTTGATAACGAAAAATAAGAATCGTATAATCCAATTCCTTCTTCTTATTTTGCAAATCCTTTACTGGTAAATCAAAATAAGTCCCCTCCTTTCTTGCCAGACATCCCCTCCTTAAAGGACATTGTCCACAATTAGGCATTCCTTTAGGAACACAAATCACCTCTCCAATTTCCATAAGAGCCTCATTAAAATCACCACTTTTATTAGGCATAATTTGCTCCAGCTCACGTCGAATACGAACCTTTTCCTTTTTTAAAGAAATATTAGCATAATCATTAAAAAAACGAGTATAAACTCTTAAAACATTCCCATCCACAGTTGCACATTTTTCCTGAAAGCAAATAGATGCTATTGCACTAGCTGTATACTCACCTATTCCAGGTAAAATAATCAACTCATCATAAGTAGAAGGAAAAATACCCTTATACTGATTAATAATAATCTGAGCAGTCCTTTTCAAATTTCTAGCTCGATTATAATACCCTAACCCCTCCCATAATTTTAATAATTTCTCTTCAGACACATTAGCTAATTCAAAAATAGTAGGAAGTACTTGTATAAATCTCTCATAATAACCAATAACTGCTTCTATTCTAGTCTGTTGTAACATCACCTCAGAAATCCAAACATGATAAGGATCATGATCTTTTCTCCAAGGTAAATCTCTTTTATTTTCTAAATACCAAGTTAAAACCTGATTAACATCCTTATCCATCATAATAACCTCTCCTTAAAAGAAAAGAAAAACTATTACTAAGTAATAGATTATTCAATACCTTGATCAAATTCTTTCATCCATAAACCATGCTGATTGCAATAAGCATATAACTTACCTGAACTAAGAATATCAAACTGAACACGAGCTTCCATTCCTGGTTTAAGAAAAACTAATTCTTCCTTATCATTCGATACAAAAGCGATCCATTCAATAAAGTGATCATCATCCATCACATGACTAACAAAAACAGTTAATTTCCCTTCGGCTAACTCATACATTGGTATATGTTTTTCAAAAGAAGCATCTACAGAATTCGCCTCTTGAGTAACCATTTTTTCTCCACAACAAGTAAGAGAACAATGCTCACAATCTCGAATTACTCTTACTACTGCACCACAATGACTACACTTTTTAATAACAAAATCTCTTTTCATACTAAACCTCCATTATTTTAAATCTTTAATTACTCCATGAATCAAATTTAAATCTGAGGGAATAACCCACTTAACATTAGCCTTCCTAAATAAAACAAGAGGAATAATCGCTCCACTACGAGCACCATCCATCCATTTAGGATTATCAGGCATAAGTTGATACAACTCTTCCATAGTAAACTCATTAAAAACCTTATTTGTCCCTACAATATAATCATTCAGACTTAACATATAGTGATGAATATCATCATGAAACAAAATATTTTCTACTAAATTAAATTTAGTTAATAATTCAAATCTTTCCTCTCCTCCTGTAAATATTGCACAATCATAATCATGATCTAACTTAAGATCAAATAATTTTTCATTTACAAACTCTTCCATTTCTTCCACTGTATTACCACTATATTTCTCATTAACTCTACTAAAACGATTAAGTAAATCAGCAACCCCGATAGTTAAATTCCTCGTATCTATAATTTTAGATCCCTTAAAAGTCACCAACTCAGTGGTTTTCCCACCCATATTAATAATTAAAACTTTTTTCTCATTATAATCATTTTCCACAGCTCTAGCTAAATAATAATTCTCAAGACCATGACTAATAATATTAAAATGCAAATCAAACTGGTCATTAAATAATTTAACTAAATCCTGTTTTCGTCTTGGTATTAATTCTCGAAATATTCCTGTAACATAAATATTAGTATTATAATACTTTAAATCATATTTATTCTTTATTTTTTCAAAATAATCACACAATTCTTTTAAATTACCTTCACTGATTCCCTTATTTCCATCAAAATCATTTTTGAAATAAATAGAATATTCTTCCAAAAGACTTAAAGTATTTTCATATTGATAAACTTTAATTGTAGAAGAACCTAAATCAATATAATAATCTACCATTACTCTTCTCCTTTTTTACCATTTGAACTGGAGTTTCAATTTTTCTAGCTTGACCTGACATAATAAAATATCCCTTATCAACAATATCTGCAATTTTCTCATTTTCCTTCAAAGTTTTCTGAATCATATAATTATTGATATTAATAAACATCTTATTATAATCTGCATTAAAAAAACCATATCCGTTTGCATATAAAATCTGTATTACATAATTAGGAAAATAATTATACTCCTCACTTACTGGTTCTTTACAAAAAAGATCACTCTGTATACCTAACTCCTGAAATAATAGCTCTAAACTTGGAAGAATAGCTAACAAATCAGAACTATTAAGAGATATTTCCTCTTTCCCCTGTTGCTTCATCTTACAAAAAATAGCAAAAAGATATTGTTTCACAAATATTTCAGTAGAAACATTTCTTTCTTCACACTCTTGCTGTATTCTCTTATTCAACATAAAGCCTCCTAAAATAGTCATCAATTAACTATAATATAACACATATTTTTAAATTTGTCCCTAGTTTCTTTAACTTGAATAAAACCTATTAACAACAATTAGTCACAAAAAATCCTAAAATCTCTCATCAAGAAATTATTTAAAATTAACATAATGTACCCCTATACTTTTATAAATAGCCGAAGCTCTAGGAAAATCAAAAATTCTTGCTATAAATAAATTATAAAATTCATCTATCAAAATCAATATGCATAAGGAAAAACTAATAATTAAAAATACTCTCTTATTCACCTTTTTTGCTAAATAAAAACAAAAAGGAACAACAATATACATCAATAACAAACTAAACAGCCCAAAAATAAGTACACTTCTCAAACACACAAATCCATGAATATTACCAAAATTTAATATTTCTTGATTATAATCCCAACATCTAAGACCATTACCAATAATATACATTCCAAGACCTGAAAAATATTCCAATATTCCACAAGTAACCACACTAATTAAAAACACTTTTAATCCATTCTTACGACAAGGATAAGTTAAAAAATAAATCATCAAAGAACCTGTTGCATATATATTAATCCACGGAAAAAAATTACCTCCACGCCAATAGAATTCCTTCATCCCACCATTAAAATAATAAAATACAAATTCGTATAGAAATCCAAAAACACCTGTAATAACAATTAATAAACTAAAAATTCCCAACATAGTAATTAAATCAAATGAATGGTTCTTTTCTATATAATTTTTATACTTCTCTCTCATACTACATACTCCTACAATAATCACAACAATTTAATATAAATAAATGAATAAAATTAATATAAATACTCCCTAATATAATAGGTAATAAAAAAAGTTCACATACATCCTGAAGTTTGTTCCACAACCAAATTATCCTGTTCTTTCTGTTTTCTAGTTTTAGGAATATACTCTATAATCTCCTATATATCATATAGAGCCCCATTATATCTAGATTGACTACTTCTCTTTATATTATAACCTAAACATCTAATAGCAATAAAGATACCAGCAACAAAGATAATTGCAATATACTTTAAAACAGATATAGCCTACCCTAGATCAACTAATAAAGAAGCAAATGTCCCACATAAATAAAAAAGAAAACAACTCCAACTAAAATAAATAAAGATTTTAAAATAATACTAATTTTTTTCAGTAACTCCTTATATTTTAAATAAGAACTATGATTCCTACTTCACATAATACTCATCCGCCTTACTCAACATACATATTCAATTAATAATTGAACATAGTATAACACACTTTAAAATATATGGGTAACTTTCTACTAAAAAGTTAAAAAATAATAAATCAAATGTTTAAACACAACACCTTAAAATTGAATTCTAATTATTAACCAATTATTTTTATACTCTGCAGTTATTCTACCATCCATTAACTCCACTAACTGCTTCACAATAGATAAACCAATTCCATTAGATTTCTTCGCACCTTGAACTGTATAATATCTATTAAACAATCTCTCCAAACTTATAGAATCTATTTTAGTCGTTTTATTTGAAAATTCGATTATTCCATCACGACACATTTTCACCCTAAAATCTTTTTCCCCATACTTAATAACATTAGAAATAATATTTTCAAAAATTCTTTTAAGCATATTTTCATTTAATAAACGAATTACTTTATCTTTACATATATCTATATCTGGAGTAATATTATACTCTTTAAATAAACTATAAAAACTAGCAATAGAATCTTCTAAAAAATCATTTATACATATCCTTTCCTTTTTAATTGCATTTTGTATATCTATAACTTTTGAAAAATCAAAAAGTTGCTCTGTCAGTTCTGTTAAATCCTTTACTTTACTATCAATAATTTTCAAATAATTTACTTGTTTATCTGTAAGATCATCACCACTCATCAAGTCAAGATAACCCCTTATAGCAGTAAGAGGTGTTCTTAAATCATGAGAAATATTCGTTATCGATGATTTCAAATCTTGGTTTCCATTTCTATATTCAAGTTCTAATAATCGCAACTCCCTTAAACTTTTATTAAGTAGATTAGCTAATTTTTTTAATTGATAATCATTTGTATTAATAGTAATTAAATTATTGGTATCTGATTTTAAAATTTCCGATAAAGACTTACCTATATTTTTAATTTCACTTTTTACTATCATCATTTTAAAAACTAAAAATATTAAAATACATAATGATATCAAAAATAAATAAAACCAAATACTCATAATAATCCCCTTTCTACTTTAACTCTTTTTTCTTAAATAAGATTAATCCCCCTCCTGTAAATACTACTAATATTACTAAAGAATATATTGGTAATACCTTTAAATTTATTGTAGATCTTCCTACTATTTGAAACATTTGACCCGCTGGATTAATATCAAGTAAAATTTGACATACTTTCTTTTTTTCTTCACTTGGATATTTAGAGTTAGAAACCTCTTCCACTTTAGTTTCACCATTTACTATTGACACTTCTTGAATAGTTTTTGGTGTTTCTAAAATATTAAAACAAATTAATGCAATCATCATCATTCCAAAAGCTAATAGAATTGACACAATTGCAGTTATCGTTTTATTTGAAATAACCATTGCTAAAAATGTAAATATACTTGAATAAGCAATTACTGTTGCAAAAACACAACCTAATAGCATCAATAACATTGAAAATTCAATAGTTATACCACCAAATAATGGCATTCCAATTATTACCACTATGCCCAAGAATAAGATATAAGAGAATAAACTTGTAACAGTGATAATTAATAAATTAGATAAATAAATATTTGCTCTTTTATGACCAATACTTATTTTATTCCTAATTACCCCATCGGAATATTCAACTCCTAAAAATAAACTTGTAAATATTGCCATAACTATTCCTATGATAGTTGAATAATTAAGCATAAGTTGTTCTACTTCTATTATATCTCCATATTTTTTTATATCACTATGTCCTTTATAAACCATAAATAAAGCTAATCCTATACTAAATATAGAGAATAACCAAAATAATTTATTCTTACGAAGTCTAATAAACCCTGCATTTAATAATCTAATCATTCTTCCCACCACCAATTAAATTCATATAATAGTTTTCTAATGTTTCATTAATTTCATGGATCTCATCAGCTATTAAACCATCCTTGGATAGATCACTAATAAATTTTGATAAATTATATTTACCATAAACATTTATAGTCTTATTATCCATTACTTCATAAGAAATTTTATTTTCTTCAAAATACTTAACGAAGTCCTTTTGACTCTTTACTTTTAATTCAATTTTGTATTTCAGCTTTTTCATCAGTTCTTTATTACTTATTTCTTTAATAATACAACCATTATCCAAAAATCCATAATGTGTTGCTATCTTCGATAACTCATCTAAATAATGACTAGAAATTAAAATAGTAATTCCTCTTTCTTGATTTAATGCTAAAATCAACTCTCTTATTTCTATAATTCCCTGTGGATCAAGCCCATTGATAGGCTCGTCTAAAATTAAAAAATCCGGATTATTTGCAAGAGCAAGAGCAATCCCCAATCTTTGTTTCATTCCTAAGGAAAAGTTTTTGACCTTTTTCCTTCCTGTATGATCTAGCCCCACTAATTTTAAGAATTCATCAATACCATCAAAACTTGGCATTCCAACTAATTTATATTGCTCAATTAAATTATCCCTAGCTGTCATTTCTCCATA
Organism: uncultured Clostridia bacterium; assembly: GCA_947643225.1. GTDB lineage: Bacteria > Bacillota_I > Bacilli_A > RF39 > UBA660 > UBA2730. The sequence continues at coordinate 7,778 of CANRVH010000023.1, read as the reverse complement.
AATAGATGGACTTTCAATAATAGCACCCATTCTCTTTCTAACACTTAATATATTATGACTACCATAATTGACCCCATAAATAAAATATTCTCCCCTCGTCGGACTTTGTAGCCCACAAATTACTCTAATCAGGGTCGTCTTTCCTGCCCCATTTTTTCCAATAAGCCCATATATAGCCCCTTTCTCAATATGAATATTAGCATGATTTAAAGCCCTAAAGTTCTTATATTTCTTTTCAAGATTATTAGTTTCTAATACATATTCCATAATCTTTCTCCTTTCTGCTATTCATTTTAATAGAAAAGTGTTAAGAAAATGGTTAAGAAATAGTTAAGAAATAGTTAAAATCTATTCTTTTATTTTAAATCCAATTCCCCAAACAGACTCAATATATTCCTCATTTGTATAATTTCTAATCTTTTTTCTTATATTACTGATATGAACTCTCAAAGAATTTTCATCACAATCCTCTGTATCAATACTAATTAAATCCAACAACTTATTTTTAGGAATAACTTGATTCAAATTCAAAAGTAAATGCTTTAAAATCGCATATTCGGTTTTCGTTAAACTAACTTTCTTATCACAAATTAGTAATGTATGATGATCATCTAAAAGTTCTAAGTCCTTATACGTTAATGTCTTTTTCATATTTATTTTATTTTTGCTCCTTAATTGCACCTTAATTCTAGCAAGCAACTCTTCTCCATTAAAAGGTTTAGTTATATAATCATTAGCGCCAGCCAATAAACAATTCACCTTATCATCAGGGGATACCTTAGCACTTAATACAATTATTGGAACATCATTAACTTTCTCAATAATTCCTTCACCACCAACAGCTGGCAACATTAAATCTAATAGAATCAAATCAAAATTTTCTCTTTCTAATAACAGTAAGGCCTCTGTTCCAGAATAGGCACTAGTAATTACATAATTATTTTGTTTCAATAATTCTCTTATCACATCATGAATACTAACATCATCTTCTACAATTAAAATTTTTTCCATGAATATCACCACTTTCTAGTATTATATCAAAAAATAAATCGTCTAATTCCTAATTAACATAAAACATACATGATGTATCATTTTGAGTAATTGATATGATATTTTTAAAAGGAAAAAATTTTCTGATAAATAATAGATAACAACAATTACAAACTAATATAGTTATAACATGAATTTAGTACTTTCACTCTATAATATTTTCATTCATAACAAGAAAATTTTCCTTTTTTATGCAAACTTGAATACTTATTAGTTTGTAAATCAATATAATATTCATTATTTTTCATAAGTTCTTTATGGGATCCTTGCCCTACGACTCTACCTTTATTAAGTACAACTATCTTATCAGCAATCTTCATAATACCTTTAATATAAACTGATTTTATTTTATCGAATTCTTTCTTACAATTGATATTTTTATTGTACATCTGTAAATAATATAAAACAAAAAAAGAAAAATAGCTAGTAAAATTGAGCTATTCTTAGTTATGTTTTTCAATTAATATTTAATATTCTAAAAATGATCTTAGAATATTATTTTTCTTATTTTCTAAGGAATAAAATGTTAAGAACCGATAAAATATTTCATTAACATTTCTTCTCCTTTCTCATTATATCTAGTAATTGTAAATCTATTGGCATAATAAAGGATACCTTCTTTTAAACAGAAATTATTTATAGAATGAAAAATTCTAATGTTTATATAATTCAATATTTATCACATTCATTAAAATATTATTAATGACAAATTTATGAGATTCAATATAAAAAAGCTAATTAAAATTAACCTTTTATATATTACTTCTTTATTTTGAAAATTATTGAGAACGTGTATTACCTAATTAATAACCAATACATTTTTAAATTATCAATAATACTTGTATTCTCCGTTAAGTTTATATCAATATTATAATTGTTAATAATTCCCTTAAAATAAAGAAGATCTTCTATATTTGTTGTTTCATTTTGTCAAAAAAACACTCTTGTACATTCTAGTAAAAATTTGCTTTTCGATATAGATATTATACTAAAAATCAGAACTTTTTACTACCTCCCATAACCATCTTTTTCATTACCTTCATTATTTTAGATTATATCAATATCATAATTATTAAATATATCTTCATCATATAAAACATTTATTAAATTATCATATTTAACGTTAGAGAAAAATTCATTTTATAAAATATATATACCTATTTTCCATAATTCCTTAAAATAATTTAATGTTTCTTCTAGACCTAATCCCTTATCTTCTAATTCATTAATATATCTATATCACTTTAACGCTTATTAAGCATTTCTTTTACTTCATTTTTTAATTTTAGTACTTCACCAGTTTAATCAAATAATATTTTGTCAGTTATAAATTAAGTCTGAACCATAGGTATAATACACTTATAATCTCCATCAAAATACTATCTAATTTGTCTTGCAGAATTAGCAAATTATTCTATTAATCATCCATTCGATAATTTTATTTCCTTATCCTCTGTAATTCACATTTTTGTTTAAAACAATATGAATATCTAAATTAGAATCAGATAATAGATTTGCTGTTATATCCTTACACACACTAAAAAATCTACTATGTCACTCCTATATTCAAAATCACCTAAAAATTCTTTTAATTTTTCTTCACATTTCATAGAAAACACCTTCTTTAAACTATATAGACAAGACATTATAACAAAATTACCTATATAAATTATTCTGAAACTGAAAAAAACAATTTGACGAAAGTGATACCACATTGCTCGCTTATATAATTACTAATTAATATAAGTATAACATAATTTTACTATTTTTGTTCTAAAGTGCTTTCACTTACTATAATATCACCCTCCATTTTTTTATGTGAACTTGAATAATTATTTTTTTGTAAATCAGTATAATAATCATTATTTTTCATAAGCTCTTTATGAGTTCCTTGACCTACAATTTTTCCTTTATTAAGTACAATTATTTTATCAGCAATTTTCATTACATCTTTTTTATGAGTAATAATTATAATTGTATGATCCAATTTTAAATTTTCAAAAATAGCTTTTATTTTTTCTACTAATAAAGTATCTAAAGAACTAGTTACTTCATCAAATATTAATATTTCAGCTTTAGATAACAATGTTCTAGCAATAGCCAACAATTGTCTTTGCCCACCAGAAAAGTTAGCAGCATTTTCTGTTAATATGGTATTATAACCCTTTGGTAAACTCATGATATAGTCATGAATACCAACTCTTTTACATGCTTCGACTTGATTATCAAAATTTGAGTCTATTAGACTCAAATTTTTCCTAATACTCATATTAAATATAAATGGTGATTGATTAACACCGACTACATTAGTAGAATAAACATCCTTAGAATATTCATAAATATTTTCGTTATCAACTAATATCTCTCCACTATCAATTTTATATTTTCTAAGAATTAAATTAATAATAGTTGTTTTTCCACTACCACTATGTCCCACCAGAGCAGTTATTTTATTAGGTTCAGCAATAAAATTAATATCTTTAATACTACCCTTATTTTTAGACTTATAACAGAACCTAACATCCTTAAATTCAATTAAACCAGATATAGAATCATTATGATTCATTCCAAACATAATTTGCTGTTTACTTGAATAATTTAAAATATTATTAATTCTTGTAATTGAAATAGACCACTCCCTTATTTGCCTTGAATATCCCATTAATTCTTTTGTATTGGTCATAATATTTTCAAAATAAGTAATTAACAATATCAAAATATTAACTTCAAAGCTACCATTTAATACAAGAAATACCAAAATTAAATATAATAATATTTTGCCAAAATGAATTATAAAAGGTAATAAACTTGAACGAATATTAACATATTTTCTTTTTAACATATATTGATTAGACCACTTATTTGCAATAATATAAAAATTATTTTTAATTTTATCATATATATTGAATACTTTTATTTCACCTAATCCATTTAATATTTGTGAAAGATTATCAGTTAACTTATCTCTATATTTTTGTTGTCCTCTTAAATATTTTGTACTCATAACATTACAATAATCGAATGATTTTAAATATATCAATTCAAGTACTAAAACAATAAAACCAATATAAATGTTAGCTTTCAAAAATATAAATATCATGATAATAACTTTAACAAATACAACCATGATTTCACAAACATTATCAATCATTTCTGATAAATTAGCTGTATCAGTATTTACTGTATTTAAAATTGTTCCCTTAGATAATTTATCAGAAAATTCATTATCATAAGTAAATACTTTATCTATAATTTTTTCTCTTAAATTTTTATAACTATATTTAAAGTTATGAGAATATGAAACATAATTTAGATACCAAAATAAATTATATGCTATATATGTAATAGCAAGTAATCCTATATTCATATATGTTGTACTTGCATTATAATTAGTTACTTCATAAATAATATTAGAGGTAAATACTGGTATCAATAAACTTGAGAGATGGGCCATTATAGAACCGAAAAATAATAAAAATATCCATTTCTTACTACCTTTAACTAATCTAAAAAATTCACTAATTATCTTTATATTATCTTTAATCAAAGATACCACATCCTAAAATAATTAAAATCAATACTTAAAAAAATAATATTATAGTATCACTTCAATCGCTCTGTATATAAAAACTAACTACTTCAATTTACTCAACAATGAATTTATCTAAGTTTGTTATCAAACTAGTGCTACTTTCATAATTATCTGTAACCCTTAACAAAAATTAGGTATTAATACCTATGTCAGTTCTTTAATATATATTATAACACATATAATGTTGAACATAAAGAATTTTGATGTAGCATTACAATTGATGTGAACCCTGTTTGGTAGATATTAATTAAAAAAGAGAAAATTATTTTTCTGAGTCTGTAAATAAATTTGTGTAAATATAAAATCTTTCCATGATAAAATAAAAAGAAATGGAGAGATTTTTTAAATGAAAGAAAAAAATAATAATGGAAAAGAAATATTAAGATTATTACAAGAAAATTATGAATTAAATAGTGCTCATGATTTATCAAGTGCATTAAAAAATATGTTTAAAGATGCCCTTCAGGAAATGATGAATGCAGAATTTGATAATTCTATGGGATATTCAAAATATGATAAAAAAACGGAAAAAACAAATTATAGAAATGGCACAACAAAAAAGAATTTAAAAAGTGAATTTGGAGAGTTTGAAATTGAAATACCTAGAGATAGAAATGGAGAATTTGAACCGAAGATAGTACCTAAAAATACAAGACTTATATGGTATAGAAGTATCAGCTACTATGGTAAGTAATATAACAGATCAAGTAATACCAGAAATCAAAGAATGGCAAGAAAGACCATTAGATAGTGTTTATCCAATTCTATTTATTGATGCAGTGTACTTTAGTGTAAGAGAAGAAAACCGTGTAGTGAAAAAAGCTACTTATATCGTTTTAGGAATTAATAAGGATGGCTATAAAGAAATTCTAGGAATATGGATCGGAGAAAATGAATCTTCTAAATTTTGGTTAGGAGTATTAAATGATTTAAAGTCTCGGGGTGTAGTAGATATACTAATTATGTGCAGTGATAATTTAACAGGAATAAAACAAGTCATTGAAACTGCCTATCCTAATACCATACAGCAAAGATGTATTGTACACATGATAAGAAACTCAGTTAAATTTGTATCTTATAAAGACTTAAAAGAGTTTTGCAAAGATTTAAAACAAATATATACTTCTAAGAATGAAAAGCAAGGATATAAGGAACTTCAAAAAGTAAAAGAAAAATGGAAAGATAAGTATATTGGTGCATTTAAGACTTGGGAAGAAAATTGGCATGCTATTTGTCCATTCTTTCAATTTTCAGAACCGATAAGAAAAATAATGTATACTACGAATACTATTGAATCTTTAAATAGACAATTTAGCAAATATACAAAAACAAAGTCTGTTTTTCCTACAGATATGTCATTGTTAAAATGCTTATATTTATCTACTAAAAATATTACTAAAAAATGGACTGCTCCCTATCAAAATTGGGGACCAATATTATCAGAACTATCTATTATGTTTGATGGCAGAATTTAGTTCTTTGACAATTTAAGAATATATGTTACTATTTAAATAACAAAAAGAAGCAAAATATTATCCTGCTTCTAATCGTGGAAAGTTATCATTTACACAGAATTTAGGAAACACTCGTTACAAAGTTTCTTTTGAATTTCTGTTTATTATAAAAATGTTTATTTAAATCTTTTTCCATTTACAAGTGGATTCAAATTTCGTATTTTGACTTTTGGTAATTCTATTTTAGGTATATCAATTAATTTTTTATTTTCAAATTCATCTATTAAGTTTTGGAGTTCTTTATCCTCTTGTCTTTTTAATAACTCAAATAATATTTTTTCAGTATATAAATATAGTTCTTCATAAATTATATATTTTTTATCAAGAGCTAGTTTTGTGATTTTTGCAAGTAGTTGCATCATATAGTTATCCTCATAAGAATGGCAATAAATATCAATACTTTTGCTAACTTCCATCACTTTTTTAACAATAGATTTTGTCTTAAAACCTATTTCATCTTCATTATATTCATTTTTAAATACACACATATCTTGGACAATTTTCTTGATATCTTTTGTATCAATATTTTTAGTCCAACTAATTCCTGTTAAAATTACACCATCAATTCTATCAGCACAAACTTTTGGCCTATCATTATCAACAATAGAATATTTTTTAAAATTAGTGATATCATTAATGTCAATATTATCCTCTTTTAAACATTGAATCAAATAGTTATCATTTTTTAAAATATGCTCCGTGTATTCTTCTGTACTTTCTTGTTTCTCATAATCTTGATTCATATAATCTATAACATGTGAAAAACAAGGAGTCGCTATATCATGAAATAGACCTGCTAATGTTTCTTTTTTATTTTTTGTTAATTTATAAACAATTAAACTAACTGTTATAGAATGGTCATATCTACTGATATATTCTTTAAAATTATAAATATCTTTTGAAGCATAATCCATTCCACAAAAATAACCTATATCTTTTAATCTTAATAATGAGGGAGCTTTTAAGTACTTACCCAAAAAATCTGGTAGTTCAGGATATTCTAATTGCTCTAAGTAATACTGTAAATACATTTTTTAACATCCCCATAATCAGCTTGATTTTTTTAATACTCTTATCAAATACTTGCAACTTTCAGTTACTTCATTTGAATTTAATGCCTCTTCATAAGTAAAAAAATTATATCCTATACATTTTTCAGGTTCCATTATTTTAATTTCTCCATCTATGTATTTTCCATAAAAAATTATAAATACCCAATTAATGTCTTTTTTGCATACATGATAAATCCCTATTGAATCACTAATTTCAACATGAGCATCTTCTCCCATTTCTTCTTTCATTTCTCTTATAATTGCTGTTTTAAAATTCTTATCAGTATTATCTAAACTACCTCCAACATCTTCGTATAAACCATTCTCATCATGTGATTTTATTCCTCTTTGTTGAAGCAAAATATTTCCTAATTCATCTTCTATATGAGCTATAACTCCTATTTTTTGATTTGGATAATTGAAAGTTTCTAAATCGGTAATATTTGCTTCATGATCTAATTTATAAAATTCCATTTTTATCACTCCAATTCAAATTAAATTTATGTGGTAATTACATTAGACCTGTTCGATAACTAGTTTAATTCATAGTTATAAATGCCACATATTAAT
>CANRVH010000022.1 GCA_947643225.1 uncultured Clostridia bacterium | reverse complement strand
AACAGTAGGTAGTTATCAATATCAAAGTGGAAACCATTAATAAAAGAAACGAGACTTTAAACGGTCTCGTCTTTTTTTGTGCCTAAATTTATGATAAAATGTATTTAATGAAAAGTGGAGGTGTTGGATATGAAAAAAATTATTAAAAACTCAATAAAGTGTAATTTATGTGGGGATATTATAGTATCAAAACACACTCACGATTTTGTTAGTTGTAAATGTGGCCGTTGTAGTGTAGACGGTGGTAATAGTTATTTAAGACGTAGTTACACTAATTCTATGGACGATTTTACCGAGTTGAGTGAGTTTGAAGAGGTAGAAGAAACCAAGGAAAATAAGGATATTTCAAAAAGAATACCTAACACCATTACGTGATGGTAATGGTCGAACATCAAGAATGATTTATAATATAAAGTTTACTGATGCGATTAATAAAATTTATAATACTAAGTTAAAATTATGTCCTTTAAACATTTCACATGGTATATTGATGTATAAATCTACATATGTACAAAAAATTGATGAAATATATTTTGATTTAGAACATGATTGTAATGATGAAATTAATGCATGGTTTAATTTTATTTTAAATAGGGTAGATGATGCTATTTTTTATAATATGAATAAAATTTCTTCGTTAGATGCTTCTTTTAGAAATATGGAGAGAATGAAGGAAACTGATACAAAGATAAATTTAGGTGAACTTTCTAAAATGAATTTACAGATGGTAAAAAAATAGGTGTTTTTTCAAATATCCTTTTATTCTATTATTTTCAACAAATTCTGTGGAAAAAAGGTTTTATACTTTTATTGGTGATGGTATGAAAGTAAAAATCTTTGATGAAGAAAGTGAAGCTGATTTACAAAATAGTATTAACTCTTTTTTAGCAGAAATGACAGGGGAACTTATTGATATTAAGTTTCAAGTAAGTGCCTCTGTTTATAGCGAAGAGCAAATTTATTGTTTTTCGGCGATGATTGTTTATCGATGATAAGATGTAATTCTTATCTTTTTCCTTTGATTAAGTAGAAATATGAAATTAATTATGATAAAATTAATTTTGTTTAGGATGTGATTTTATACATGAATAAAAAGCGAGTAGATAAAAAAAGAGTAGATCATGATAAAAAAGTTTTAGTTAAAAATACTTTTTTACAGGGGGCATTTATTTCTACACTAGGAATAGTTATTAGTAAAATTTTAGGAATTCTTTATGTTATTCCTTTTCATGCTATTGTAAAGGAGCAGGGAGGGGCTTTGTATGGATATGCTTATACAATATATTCCTTATTTTTGGGACTTTCTATTTCAGGAATTCCATTAGCTATTAGTAAGATCATTAGTGAATATCAAACTTTAGGATATTATAGTGCTAAAGAAAGAGTTTTTAAAATTGGAAAACGCTTGTCCACAGTTTTAGGACTAATTGCTTTTATTGTACTATTTATTTTTGCTCCTAGCATTGCTCATGCTGTTTTGGGTGATTTAACAGGTGGCAATACTATTGAACAAGTTACTTTTGTTATTCGGGTTATTTCAACAGCAATTATTGTTGTTCCCCTTTTAAGTATTTATAGAGGATATTTGGAGGGTCATAAATATCTTACCCCTAGTTCGGTTTCTAACGTGATAGAACAGATTGTTAGAGTATGTACGATTATTTTTGGTAGTTATCTTACTTTAAGGGTCTTTCATCAATCTCTAGAGAGTGCTGTTGGTGTTGCGGTATTTGGTGCGACTGCGGGAGCTTTTGTTTCTTATTTTTATTTACTTGATATTGTTAGAAGAAATAAGAAGACTTTACAGAAAAGGGAACTTAAGGTAAAAGAACCTAAGATTACGAATAAAGATATTTTAAAAAAAGTATTTTGGTATGCACTACCATTTATTATGATTGATATTTTTAAATCTTTGTATGATTTTGTTGATATGACTACTGTTGTAAAGACATTAGGAGATACTTTACACTATACAACAAAAGATGCTGAGACAATTATGAGTATTATTTCTACCTGGGGTAGTAAATTTAATATGATTATTACTTCTATTTCTACAGGGGTTATTGTTAGTCTTATTCCTAATTTAACAGCTAGTTTTGTGGTGGGGGATAAAAAGGATATTAATCGTAAAGTGAATCAAGCTTTTCAAATTCTTTTATTCTTAACTGTTCCAATGGCAATAGGACTTAGTATGCTTGCCGAACCTGTATGGATGGTTTTTTATGGTGCTAGTAAGTATGGTGCTTTGGTTTTTTGTTATTTTGTTTTTGTTGCTTTATTTATGTCTTTATATACGACTTCTGTTACCATTGTCCAAGTATTAAAAGATTATAAAACAGTATTTATTAGTTTGTTTACAGGGGTGCTTTTAAAAGCTTTGTTAAATACTAGATTAATGGTTGCTTTTAATACGATGGGTCTTCCTGCTTTTTATGGTTCTATCACAGCAACGATTATTGGTTATTTTGTTTCTTTAGTAATTTGTTTATATATACTTTATAAAAAGTACGAAATTAGTTATAAGAGTACCTTTAGAGAATTGATTCATGTTTTATGTGGGGCATTTTGTATGGTGATTATTTTACTTTTACTTAGGTTTATTGTGCCTCAGGTTGTTTCTAGTAGGTTATTAAATATTCTTATTATTGTTATTTATACTTTAGTAGGAGCATTAATTTATTTCTTTATTACTTATAAAACTGGTACAATTAAGAGGATATTTGGTAGGGATTTATTAGGAAAAGTTGGTAAAAAACTTTACAAAATCAAAAAAATGTAGTATAATATAGCTGGTTTTTATGTAAGGGGGATTAATCAATGAAACTGAATATTAATGAAAAAAATATGCAAAAGTTAAGCAAAAGGTTAGCTGTAGCAGGTGTGATTTTATCATTAACAAATATGTCTTTATCGTTAGGGATGATTTTTTTAAGTAGTCGTGATTGTAGTATTACGGATAAGGTGGATAAAAGTCAAAATGAAAAAGAAATAGAAATAGAAACAGATTCATATGGACTGAGTGATAGAGAGCTTGAACTAATAGTTGATATGATTTTACATGAACATTCACATTTTGATGATGAATTATTTATACGAAATTATGTTAAGAGTAATATAGATTCAGTTAAGCATAATAATGCAAAAGAGGTTGCAACAGATTTAAGTAACAATGTCGATGGTTTTCGTAAGAAATCTGTAAATGAATATGGAAATTTTGTTCCTATTTTAGATGATTATGATGCATGTACTAAATTTGAAATTGCTACTGCAGATGATACTCAGGCTATATTAAAGGCTTATAATAGTGAATTAAAAGGAAGAAAATTAACTGTTGATGATCTTGAATATTTATCACAATTGAAGGGTAGTTGTCTGATTAAAACAGAAAATGGTAATTATTCTCAAATTGGTTTTGGCTATTATCATATTGGCGATGTGGATGGTCGTTCTGTTATTGTTTCTGATTTAAATACTAATCCTGTTGAAGTTCGTAATATTAATACTAATCAAATTAGTTATAAGGTGTTTGATAAATTGGATATGTTGACTGGAGAAAAGATAGAGCCTGAATGTTTAAAAAATAAAAAAGATGGTGTAATTCAAGTTGGTGACTATATAAAAAATCATGATATTAGTTTTAGTGCATATCATTTTCCAATGTATGTATCTTGGAGTGATTTTGATAAAGAAATGACTATTAAAAAATATGGTATGGAAGTGTGGAATTGTATAAGAAAGTATGGATTTCCATTAAAAGTATATCGTGCAGAAGATTTTTGCCGTCATTCAAAGAAAATGATAAAAAGTAGTTAAGCTTGGTTTTAGAGAGTTTCGAAAAAGTTGTGTAAATGGTCTTTCTATGACACTAGAAGCAAATATAATGCTTCTTTTTTGTTATCTAAATAATAACTATAGTTTTAAATTAGAGTATGTAAGTAGAACCTTTTTTATTCTTTAATTTTATGTTTGATATTTTTTAGGTTATGGTACGTTTTGAAGGCCAATTTATATAGATAATATAAAGGTTTATTAATAATTAAGTCGTATTCACCAATTAGTTCTACTACTACACCGCCGAAACTTTTTTTAAATAGATATAGACCATATAAAGGATTTTCTTCTCTAAAATCACCTGTTATACCATAAAAGTTATATTGATTATAGTGATTTTCTACAGCATATTTTATTCCTGCAAAATGGACTGTATAGGCAGATTGGAATTGCATTAATTTGGCTTCACTTCCTCCATATAGAGATAATACCTCATTGCCATATATTAGAAATAAAATTCCTCCTAAGGTGGTTTTTTCTCCATATTCTTTTTTGTATTCCTCAATTTTTTCTAATTGTTTTTCTAGACGTTTGATATTTTCTTCGTCTTGTTTTTTTCTTTGATTAAATTTTTTTTCATTCATCTTTAACAAATTTTTTTCTTTTTTGTTGATTCGATCTTCTAATTCTTTTTTGATTTCCTTTAATTCAGTTGTTGTATTTTTTTTATAAGTATTAAAATCAATTTCTGCAATCATAATTTTTAATATGCCTGAATCATGTAAGTGTTTCCACATATTTTCGTAATACTTTAATGGTCTATCTACAAATTCTCTTCTGTCTGATGTATGTTGCATAATATTTTTAAATGCTTTTAACTCCTCTTTTTCTATTTCATGAACACGAATTCCACATTTTTCATTTTTTCTTAATATTTGTCTTGTTTTTGATTCCATTTTTTCCATTACTTCATCTAAAGTTTTATTTTTGGTATCTATAATGTGCATCCATCTAGGTTGAAGGGTATCTTGCATTAAATTGAAACCAAAATGTTTATAACCTAGGGTAGTTAAATTTTGGTGGCAATCTTTATTATTGAAACCATTTTCTACTACTTTTCCATTATTATCATGCTCAATATATGGAACATATGGATCTATTTTTATAAAAATTCCTTTTTTTTCTTTTACGAATTTTTTTATCTGTTTTGTAAATGTTTCTAAAAGTTTTTTATCTTTGTAATCAATTAAGAAACCTCTAGGTGAATAGAAAAGATATTGATTGATAATTGGTATTTTTTTTGCTAAGAGAAGAGCACAGGCTTTACTTTTTTGGTCATCTTCTAAAGAAATATAGTAATGAATCCAACCATTAGATTTTTTTAAATTGGCCCATTCTTTTGTTTGATGAAATGTAATTTGAGGGTTTTGATCGGCAATTTTTTTAAATTCTTTTTCATTTATTTCGACTAACTTCATTCTTAAGCTCCTTTTTACTTTTATTCTTTACTAATTTTCTATAAATTGGTACTAATTTGGTAAAAATGAAATACATTGGTTTATTGGTTATATAGTCAAATTCTCCTAAAAACTCAATATAATCTCCACCAAATTTCTTTTTAAATTCATGCAGTCCCATACGAGGGTTATCTTTTTGTAAGTCACCTATTGTTCCAAATTGATCATAGATATTTAACTTTCTTTCTTTACAAAATTTTAAATGTTCTAAGTAAGTATGATAGTTTGCGTATGTTTCGGTTAATATATTATGATTTCCAGCGTATAAAACCCAAGCTTTATCTCCATATTCTATAATCATATGAGCATTTAAAGTAATCTCTTTTCCATATTTTTCTTTTATATCTTGATATTTTTTGATATCTTCTTTTAATTTATCTACTCTTCTTGTTAGTTCTTTCTGTTTATTTTTGGCACTTTTACTTAGATTTTCCGTTGGTATGCTATTTAAGCTTTCTTTTAACTCTTTTTCTTCCTTTCTTAAATTTTTTAAAATGTTTTCTAAATTCACTTTTCCTATGAATAAAGTCATTTTATTGTCTTGATTAAAAATTTGATATAGTTTTTTGTAATATTCTTCTGTGTATGATATAAAATCTTTTCTTTCCTCTGTTAAAGTCATTAAGTGATAAAATTCTTTTAAATCTTTTTCTTCTCCTATTTTAATTTCTGTTTTTAATTTTAGTGCTTTACTAATTCTTTGTTTTGTTGTTTTTGAAAAGTGACTTTCTATTTCCTCTAAATCTTGATTTAGATTAATTCTAAATGTATAACGAGGTTGATTGGTTTCAAAATTTTTGGTGAATCCTAAGTGTTTAAAACCACAATTTTTAATCATATTAAATATTTTTTTGGGGTCATAGTCCAATTTATTTTCTTCTTCTAAATAGTTATAACTCTTTTTTATTATATCAGGGTCAATCTTTAAGAATATTCCTTTTTTCTCTTTTACAAATTTAACGACTTCTTTTGTCATGATTTTAAATATTTCTTCTTTCTCATAATCTAATACAAAACCACGTGGAGAGTAAAAGTATGAGTATTTTAGGGGAAGTCTCTTTTTTAAAAGAAGAGCACTTGCTACGATTTTCTTCTTTTCATCTACTAATCCTAAATAGTAAGGAGTCAGTTTTTTTTCATTTTTACAAAATTCTCCCCAAGCATAAGATTGTAAAAAGTGTGATTTTAATTTATGGTTTTTAACAAATTCTTCATATTCTTTTTTTTCTAAATTGATTAATTTATACATGACTTCTTTCCTTTCGTTATCTTTTATTATTATATCCACTTTTGACAAAAAAAAAAAGACTTTATAACATATATAATCCTTTTTGATCACTAACATTGGAACTTAGATAATTACTTTTTTTTTCATTTAATGAATTTTCTATTTTATCTAGTCTTTTTTCAATTTTAATTAGTTCACGATTTATTTTTTCTAATTCTTTTCGTATTTCCTCATTAGGATTAAAGTAGTTATTAGGATTATTATATGGCATAAAGTTAGGTGTTTGATAAGGCATTTCATTCATGTTCTATCTCTCCTTATTTTAGTATATGTAAAATTCTATAAGATGTGTTATGATATTTATGGTGATTTTATGCGACTTAGAAATTTAAAGAATAAAGAAAGTATAATTGAGGAGTCTAATTATATTATTAAAAACTATAAAGATTATCGTGGTTCTTTTTCTAAACTTTTTGATAATCTTAATCCTATTCACATAGAAATTGGAATGGGAAGAGGTAAGTTTATTGCAGAGTCTGCTTTAAAAAATCCAAATATCAATTATATTGGAATAGAGAAACAGGATAATATTATTGCACGAGCTCTTTTATCTATTCCTAAAGATATTCCAAACTTAAGAATTATTCGAATGAATGCTTTAGAAATAGAGCAAGTTTTTGATCATGAAATTGATTTAATTTATCTTAATTTTTCTGATCCATGGCCAAAAATTCGACAAAATAAGAGAAGACTTACTAGTAACATATTTTTAGATCAGTATGATCAAATTTTTAAAAAGGATAAATGTATTCATTTAAGAACTGATAATGAGGGGTTATATACTTATTCTATAGAAATGCTCAGTAGTTATGGTTACTCTTTATATGATGTTACACTTGATTTACACAGGGATGTTTCTAGCCTTATTACAACTGAGTATGAGGACAAATTTGTGGGGCTTGGAGTAAAAATTTATGCTTTAAAAGCTAGAAAGTAGACAAAAAGTTTGATATACTTGTATAGTAGGTGAATTAATATGTACAAAAAAATATTAATTTTAGTTGTTATGTCTCTTTTTATTTGTGGATGTAGCATAGAAAAATTGAATGTTAATCACTATGATGAGTTAGTAGATAAAGTATTATTAAAAAAGCATAATTTAAAAAATCGTGCTTTTCAAGGTTATTCTTATTATATTCCTCATGGATTAAGTTTTCTTAATCAAGAGGAGGAAAACTCTTTACTTATTGATCAATATCAGAACTATTATTATGTTTATGTTGATGTCGTTAGTTATTACAATCAAGTTTCTAGTACTTATAAGAAAGATAAGAATAGTTATTATTCTTTGAAGATTGAGGATAAGAATGGAAAAAAGAATGGTTATTTGGAGATTAATCAAGTAGAAGGGCAATATTTTGTTGAGGCGATGTATAATTATGCTAAAATAGAAGTGTATACTACTAAGAAATACTTATCTGATGTTGTGATTAATGTATGTGAGATGTTGTCGTCTGTTAAATATAATCATAAGGTACTTGCTACTACTATTGGAGATAAAGTACTTGATTATAAGGAAGAGTCTTTTAATATTTTTACTACAAAAAAATCTAATAGTAATTATCTTGATTATATAGAAAAATATGATAGTGGTGCTGTTACGAGTCGGAATGAAAAAAATGCAGTGGATGAAGATATGTTTGATGTTACAATAGAGGATGATTAATGAGGTGGATTTATGAAAATACTTGATAAGCTTAAGAATGCTCTTTTTGAAGAGGAGTATGTAGAGGTTGAAGAAAAGCCAGTAAAACCTGTGAAATCTGTAAAGTCTAAGAAAGAAAAACCGAAAAAAGAGATTAATCAAATTAAAGAGGAAAAGAGATTAAAAAATGTAAAACTTACTAATTATGAAGATGAGGAAAAACCTATTGCTAAGAAAATTCTTCCTAAGACAGAAGTTGCATTAGAAAAACGCGATGCTTCTGTTAAGGAGAAAGAAAAGGTAGCACCTCCTAAACCAAAAAAAGAAGAGTTTAAATTTCCAACTATTAGTGATGATGAGTTTGTTAATCATGATTCTAGTAATATTACTGTTACTGAGCTTGAAGAAGAGATTATTTCTTTATATCATGAAGATGAAGATGATGTTAAATTATATAAAACTTCTAAGGAAGATGAATATATCAAAAAGTATACTGCTAATGAATATGGGAATTATGGCAAAAGTAAGGAAAAGAAAGTATTTAAACCATCTCCTAATATTTCTCCTATATTTGGAATTATTGATGATGATTATAGTAAGGTTAGGGAACAACCAAAAAAAGAAGTTAGATTAACTAGTGTTGTTAGAAATGATCGAGTAGATGTTGATGATGTTAGAAGAAAAGCTTATGGTTTAAATCAAACTTCTAGTTGCGATTTGGTATCTACTGATCTTGAACATGATGATAATATGTTAGTTGATTTAAGAGATGATACTCTTCCTGAGGTGAATAAAGTTACAGTAGGAGATGCTGAGGAGTATTTTGAAGATTTGGGGCTAGAATATAACAATGATTATATTGATGCTAAGAAGGAAAAGGCAAGTGGAAGAAGATTGAAGAGTGAGGAACAATATGATACTCCTATGGTTCAAGAAGAATCAGTTGAAGAAAGTAATGAAGAGATGCCAGACTTTTTAAAAGAAGTTTCTATGGAAGAGATTGAACAGAATCAAGATGATAGTGATGAGGATAATTTATTTGATTTAATTGATTCAATGTATGATAAGTAGTATTTGAAGGGAGAGTAAAATGGGAGACTTAAATTTAATTTTATCGGTATTATTATATTTATTTGGAATCATATTATTAATAGTACTAATTATTTTAGGGCTTAGAATGATTAGATTAGTTGACCGAGCTGATAAATTTTTTGATAATATGGAGGCGAAGGTTGATTCACTGAATGGTTTATTTATGGTGATGAATCGTTTTAGTGATACTTTTTCTAGTATTACAGAAAGTTTGATTTTTTCTATTGTTAATTCTATTTCTAGAATATTTAGTAAAAAAAATAAAAATAAGGAGGATAATGATGAGTAAGAAAAAAGGAATTGCAAAGTTTGCAGTTGGTGCTTTAGTTGGTGCTGGATTAGGAGTTTTATTTGCACCTAAGAAAGGTAGTGAAACAAGAGAGGATTTGAAAAGAGAAATTAAAAAATTAATGGATCATGTTAAATCAATTGATCTTGATGAGGTAAGAGAAGATTTTCAAAAGAAAATCGAGGAGCTTGAGGCAGAAATTGCTGATTTAGATAAGGAAAAGGTGCTTAAAATTGCTAAGAAAAAAGGGGAAGAAATAAAAAATAAGGCTGAGGAATTAGTTCATTATGCAGTTGAGAAGGGTACTCCGATTTTGGAGAGTGCTGCAAATGAGGTTAGATTAAAAGCGATTGATGTAACAAAAGATGTTTTGAAAAAATTAGAAAAGGCAGAATAATAATTGCTTTTTCTTTTTTTTTTTGATATAGTTTTATTGTAGTTTTCTGTGAATAAATTTAGTAGGGGCATCATATTTAATTAGAGACTTATTGTTTGGTGAAAGATAAGAAATAGATGTTATTCGAATTACAGTTTAGGAGAAAGATCGTTTATCTCGCGTTAAGAGTTGAGTGTATAAGTTTTTTACTTATAAATTAAGGTGGTACCGCGATTATTTCGTCCTTAAGGATGATTAGTCGTGTTTTTCTTTTGGAGGTGGTTTATGAATATAGAATATGAGGTTAGGTTATTGGAAGTAGATGTTCAAGACTTTATTAAAAAACTAGAGCAAGTAGGAGCAGAGTTTCAATGGGATAGACTTCAACGAAGATATGTTTATGATTTTAACCCAAAAGTTGAGGGAAAGTGGATTAGACTAAAAACAAATGGGGGTGGATACAACGCTTACTATTAAAAATATTGTTTCATCAAAGATTGATGGGATGGAAGAGTTGCAACTTGTGGTGGATGACTTTGAAAAATGTAATTTAATTTTAAATGAGTTTAGATATATTCCTAAGGGATATCAGGAAAATAGAAGAATTCATTATCTTTTGAATGGTGTTGAAATCGATCTTGATTTTGGCCGCATATTCCTACTTATGTAGAAATAGAAGGAAAAAGTAAAAGCGAGGTTTATGGGGTTTTATCTATTCTTGGTTATCAAAAGGATGATGTAACCTCTATCGATGTAGAATCGATTTACAAAAAATATGGATATCAATTGGAGGATATTTTTGAACTTAAATTAGAGGAGGAAAGAAAATGACGTTATATGAGGATTTAAAATGGAGAGGATTAATTAAGGATGTTGCAGGTGAGGATCTAGAGGATAAGTTAAATGAGGGAGGATTAACCTTTTATATCGGTGCTGATCCTTCTGCGGATAGTTTACATATCGGTCAACTTCCTACTTTTTTAGTTATCGAGCGACTTAGAAGGGCAGGACATAAACCTATTATTTTGGTAGGTGGGGCTACTGGACGAGTTGGTGATCCTAGAGGTACTAAGGAAAGGGAAAAATCTGATGTTAAGGTTGTAGAACATAATTTTGAAAAAATAAAGTTGCAGATGAAAAAATTGTTTGGGAAAGATACTCTAGTGGTTAATAATTATGATTGGTTTAAAACATATAATTTTATTGATTTTTTAAGAGATGTTGGTAAATATGTTAATGTATCTTACATGATTAATAAAGATTTGGTTAAAAGACAGATGGAGTCTGGTATTTCTTATGCAGAGTTTTCTTATATGTTGATTCAAGGATATGATTTTAAGTATATTCATGATCATTATGGGGCAACATTACAATTTGGTGGTTCTGATCAGTGGGGAAATTTAACTACCGGAATTGAATTAATTAGAAAACTAAATGATGAGGTGGTATATGCTTTTTCTTGTCCATTGACACTTGATTCAACAGGAAAAAAGATTGGAAAAAGTGAAGGGAATGCTTTATGGCTTGATATTGAAAAAACATCTAGCTATGAATTATATCAGTTTCTAATTAATTTTGAAGATGCGATGATGGAGAATTATTTAAAAGTATATACATTTTTAACTCAAGAAGAGATAGAGAGTATTCTTGAAAGGCATCGTGAAAGGCCAGAGGAACGCTTAGCGCAAAAGACTTTGGCACAAGAGGTTATCACATTTTTACATGGTGATGATGAGTATAATCAAGCAGTAAAAATTAGTGAAAAATTATTTAGTGGTGATATTCAAGCCTTTACTTCTAGTGATGTTGAGATCGCTTTTAAGGGGCTTACTCCTTATGAAATAGATAAAAGTATTCAGATTGTTGATTTATTAGTTGAAGCATCAATTTGTAGTAGCAAAAGGGAGGCTCGTGAATTTATTAATAATGGTTCTATTCGTGTTAATGGGAAAAAGATATCTGACCTTGAAATGAATATTGATTGTAATATTGCTATTGAAAAGAAGTATGTTGTGATTAGAAGGGGTAAGAAAAAGTATTATATTGTTAAATTTAATTAGTAGAAATGGATAATGATGGATGTGGTTTGATGAATAAAAAGATTAAGATTTTAATTAAAATATTTGTAGTCCTTTGTGTTTTGGTTTTAATTGTGGATATGATTTTAGTTTTATATAAGAAATATGAAAATGATCAAAAGAGAACTTTTTTTCATAGCTTAAATGGTTATCTTGCTTATCAGGATTCTTATTATGGTGTTGGTAGTAATAATATTAATAAAAATTCATATGAAAAGGCTATCTTAACTAAATATAATTCTAAATATAAGAAAGTGTGGAGTAGTATTTTTGATTCTAGGTATAATAGTACATATTATCAAATTGCTAGAGATGGGAAGTTTTTGCTTGCTGTTGGTAGTTATGAAAAGACTAAGGATGAAAATAAAAATTCCTTAAGAACAGCATTATTTGTGAAATACGATACAAATGGAAAGATTATTTTTCAAAAAGATTTACAGATACTAGGCAATTCGAAATTTACTAATGTTTTGGTATTAGATGATGCTTATCTTGTGGTTGGTCAGAGTATTTATCCTAATGATGTTTTGGGAAATGAGGATACTGGTGGAGCGATTATTATTAAATATAGTAAAAGTGGAAAAGTGCTTTGGCGCAAAAATATTGGTGGAAATAAATCAGGTTTGTTTAATGATGTTATTCAAGTTGGAAAATATTTATATGCAGTAGGAAAAGATGCTACTAGATATGGAATACTTGTTAAGTATGATTTAAATGGAGAGAAAATTAAATCTGTGAGTTATGCTAAAACAGATACTTTAGGATTTTCTAGTATAGTGAGGAAAAAAGATCGTTTATATGTAGTCGGTGCTAAAAAAATTAATCCAGATGATGAGTATGATCATGATATAGATGGATTAGTTGTAGAGTATAACTTGGATTTAGAGAAGGTTAATGAGCAGACTTATCAAAATAGAAAAGGTAGATTGGAAAGATTTAATCAAATTATTTTGGATCGTGATCAAAATCTTGTTGTAGTTGGTCATCAGGCTGTTCTTGATCGAAAAAATTCTACTAAGGAGGAAAATGTTTATTATTATCAAGGGTTGCTTGTTAAATACGATGATCAGTTAAAGGAGCAAAATGCTCATCTTTATCATTCGGATCAAGATGATTATTTTACTGATATTATTGAGGGTGATCAAAATTATATAGTTAGTGGATATCGTAAGTATAATACTAATCGTTATGAGCCGATTGTTTTAGAGTTTAAGAGGGATTTTTAGATGATTACGATTTATTTAGTAAGACATGCAGAAACTGTTTTTAATCAGAAGAATAAATTACAAGGTTTGATTAATATAGAACTTAGTGAAAAGGGATTAAGACAGGCTAACTTATTGCGTCAAAAGTTTAACTCTTATGATGTTGATTTATGTTATAGTTCTCCACTTTTAAGAACAATGCAAACTGCTTTTACTTTAGTAGGGGATCGTTGTTTGATTTTAAAAGATGAGCGAATTATTGAGCGAAATTTAGGACAATTAGAGGGAAAGAGTCGGAGATCTTATGATGTAGAAAAGTATTGGGATTATGATCTTAACTCTAATGATTTTGGTGTTGAAAAAGTACAAGATCTTTATCAAAGATGTGAAGAATTTATAAGTGATATTTTAGATAAACATTCAGATCAAAAGATTTTGATTGTTTCCCATTCAGCGGTTATTAGGTGTTTATTTTATATTTTGAATGATGTAGATAGGAGAAATGTGAAGAAATTTAAAATTCCTAATTGCTATTTTCAGCAAATTGTGTTATAATTTGTCATCAAGGAGGGGTTATTATGGAAAATAAAGTTATGGAAAATAAAGTAAAATTTGATCTTGAAGAAAATCAACCATTGAAGTATCTTTCTAAAGTTATCGGTAATTCATCGTTATCTTTTGAACAAAAAAAGTTGTATAAGAACGTTTTAGCTAGTTATCAAAAAGCACTTTTTTATAGGGATGGAAGAAGTAAGAAAATAATGAAGTATGAAAATCTTGCCTTTTCTTTTGTTTCTAGTCAGCATTATCCTAAAGATATAGAGCCTTTACTGAATAAAACGGTAGATCATAACTATGATTTTGCAACATTTTTTTCTATTGTAAAGTCAAATCTTGCAAGTTCAGAGTTGGGTGCTTATATTTCTGATTTTGAGCAAGAGGATTTTGATATACAGAAGTGTTTTTTGGATTATAAAAAAGATCATGATAAACCAAGTAACAGAGTTATGTTGGGGGTTAATTTATATCAACTGATTTTACAGATCTTAAGAGATGATTATAAAGAGGCTGGGCGAATTAAGAATTTTTTATTTGATATTATGCCAGTAGAAGATAATTATGATTCTGAAATGTTATGTTTAAATTTTTATAGTCAACTTAGGTTATTGTATAAGGAAGAGGTTTTAGATGATACTTTATATGGGATACTTACTCGTTTAGTTCAATATTATATGGTTTATTCTAGGAATAATGATCATATTTCTTTAGTTGTTCAACAGGAAAAAATGGGTAATACAAAATAAATTTTTTCAATAGTTAGGGGAATGCTTTTGTTTTCCCTTTTGATATAAATGGTTTGATTTTTGTTTAAAATGCTTTACTTTAAAGTGTATATACAAGATTTTAAAAATATTTTACTACTAAATTTACTATTTCTGAAAGTCAAAATATAAGAAATTATGTGATTATTTTCCAAAATAGAAATGCTATAAATCCTTATAAATGAAAGTTATAAGGAAATTTAAGAATTTATAAAAGGTAACGAAAGATCGTTATCTTTTTGTAAAAAAAAAGAACTTTGACGTTCTTTATTTGTTATAGAATTCAACAATTAATGCCTCATTAATATCTGCATTTAGTTCATTACGTTCTGGAAGTCTAACATAAGTACCACTTAATTTATTTTCATCAAAAGTAACGAATTCAACACGTTTTGTTACTTTTTCTAAAGATTCTTTTACTGCTTTATGGTCCTTAGAGTTTTCTTTAATAGCAATGATATCTCCAGGTTTACATCTATATGATGGGATGTCTACTTTTCTTCCATTAACTGTAATATGACCATGGTTAACAATTTGTCTTGCTCCACGACGAGTTGTCGAAAATCCCATGCGATAAACAATATTATCTAGGCGAGATTCAAGAAGTTTTAAGAAATTTTCACCATGAATTCCAGCCATTTTGGCAGCCTCATTAAATGTTTTACGGAATTGTTTTTCATTTAATCCATACATAAAACGTACTTTTTGTTTTTCTTTTAATTGAATACCATAATCTGAAAGTTTTCCTTTACGAGCATTTCCATGTTGACCAGGTCCATATGGACGACGAGCTAGTTCTTTTCCTGTTTCGCTAATTGAAAAGCCAACACGACGAGCTTTCTTATAGCTTGGTCCAGTATATCTTGACATAATAGTCTCCTTTCTTTTTATTACATCTTCCTTTATCGTTTTTAGCCATATATTAGGGAGTTTTACTTACTTTTTCGCCTTAACAGCTAAGGGTTACTAAATATATTGTAAAACACTTTAACATATTCTAAAAATGCTGTTTAAAGTGAATATGCATTATTGATTATATAAAAAATATATATGTATGTCAAGAGAAATTTAGTTCTATGATATTATTAAAAATTACAATATTTATTTATTTTTTTCAATTTTGTAGAAATATATTTATGTTTTATGATAGAATATAGATAATAGGAGAGGTGAGAGAATGAAGAATAGTATGATTACTTACATATTAATTGGAATATTTGTAGTTTTTCTTGTTCTTTTTCTTTCTTTCCAATTATCTAGGCGAAAAAAAAGAAGTTATTATAAGAAGTTATTAGATTATTTGGAAATACAAAAAAATTTAGTTGGAAGTATACCTGTGTCACTGGAACTTTCTAAAGTAGAATCTATTATCAAGAATGAAGAATTAGAAGAGAAATATAATGGCTGGGAAAAGAGATTGTCCATTATTAAGAATGATATGCTTCCTAAGATTGATGATATGTTAATTGAACTTGATACCTTTTATGATAAAAAAGATTATCATAATTGTGATATAAAGATTAGTAAAACTGAACTTGAAATTTATAAAGTTAGAGAATTTGCAGAGAGACTTTTAGTTGAAATTAGAGAGATTACTTCTAGTGATGAAAAGTATAGAAGTATTATTATTAAGTTGAAGACAAAGTATCGAAAAATTAATAAGGATTATCAACAGCATAAGGGAATGTATGATGAAATGCAGGATGCAATTAGCTTGCAACTTGAAAATATAGAAAAAAGATTTTTAGATTTTGAAAAATTTATGGAAAATAATGAATATAGTGAAGTTGTGCATATTGTAAAAGCACTGACTGATATGATTGAGCATATTCATATTGTTGTTAGAGAAATTCCTGATTTAATATTAATGGCAAAACAATTGATTCCACAAAAAATTAAGGAGATACAAGATACTTCTAGTCAAATGTCTGAAGAGGGTTATCCATTAGAATACTTAAATATTGATTATAATATGGAAGAGTCTAATAAGAATATTGGGAAGATACTTGATCGTATTAGAGTCCTTAATTTAGATGATTGTATGTTTGAACTTAAAACTATGTTAGATTATTTGGATTCCCTATTTGTAGATTTTGAAAAGGAAAGATTAAGTCGAAAAGTTTATGAAGAGATTGAAAGTGGTTTTAGTAAAAAGATAGAAAAAACAAATAAAGTTGTTTCAGAAGTTGTTAATCAGTTAGATCAAATTAAGAATATGTATGATATGAATGAGAAGGATGTTACTGCGATTGGAGAAGAAAATAAGACTTTAATTGTTATTAATGATGATTATAAAAAATTACTTAATAAACTGAAAAATAAATCTACTCCTTATTCTGAGATGCATAAAGAAATAGAGGAACTTACTGTTAGATTAAAAAAAGTAACAGAGGATTTAGATTATTCATTAAAGTCTTTAGGAAATATGTATGATGATGAACAAAGAGCAAGGGAGCAACTTAATGAAATAGAGAAATTTTTGAAGGCCAGTAAGACGATTATTCGTAATTATAAATTTCCAATTATTAGTGATAAATATTTTATTGAATTAAATGAGGCAAATGAAGCCATTAGTGAAGTAATTAAGGAACTTTCTCAAAAACCAATTGTCATTAAGACCCTTAATACAAGAGTTGATACAGCTAGAGATTTGGTATTAAAACTTTATAATACAGCTAGTTCTATGACAAAGCTTGCATCGCTTGCTGAGGTTAGTATGGTTTATGCTAATAAATATAGAAATTATTATGAAAATGTTAATCATGATCTTAATATTAGTGAAAAACTTTTCTTTAATGGTAAATATGAAGAGTCACTTTTAAAAACGTTAAATGCTATTTCTACTTTAGATCATGATACATATCATTTTTTGATGAATATTTATCAAAAAAATAGTTTGTAAATAAAAAGGTCTAGGAAATTAGGCTTTTTTTAATTTATTATTTGTTGTTAGTATCGGATGCAAATAGGAGTGTAAAGAACAATAATTGATTCAACTCATTTCATCTTTTTTAAGACAAACTATTATAATTTCTATGATTTATTTTGGAAGGTACTATTAAATGTAAATTATATGAGTTATTTTTATTTTTGTGTGTTATAATATAAAGTGCTTTTTTAATGAGGTGTATTATTATGGTTATTTTTGATGATAAAAAAGGTGATAATAGAATTATATATAAGTATGATGGATGTTGATCATTTGATGTCAAAGTATTCTTTTCATTTATTGAAAGAGAAGATTTTTTTGGATTATGTTGAGGCATTTGAAGATGAATTAGAGTAAAGAAGAGATGATAATAAGTTATCTGAACAGTATTATTCAATATTACCTTTATGTATTGAAAATTCTAAAGATGAAGAATTATTAAATCTGAGGTTCAGCGAGGTAATTTATTTACTAGAAGTGCTTTAAGGTCTATAGAGTTTGGTGATTTAAAAAGTTTGATTGACTTATTAAAAGCTTGTTTAGATGTAATTAATTTTGAAGAATTATATAAATTAGGGTCATATATGATGTCTGAATATATATATTGAAATAAAGAGATTAAATTCAATTATTAATCGATTAAGGATTAATCCTGAATTGCAAATGTTGATTGCTCAGTATAATGCTATAATCTCTAATTTAGAATTGATGGGGTTATCTTCTGAAATAATTGAATCTGATTATTTTGAAAAAGTAAAATTTAAATAAGATAAGATGTGAAGGGAAATATTTAAAGGTGATATGATGGATAAAGTGATTCTTATTAAATATGGGGAACTTACTACGAAAAAAGGGAATAGAAATTTTTTCGTGAGTACTCTAAAAAAAAATATTAAAAATAAATTAAAAAATTTTGATGTGGAAATTATTAATGATTTATCTAGAATGTATATTTATTTTAAAGAGAAAGATTTAAAAAAAATTATAAATATTATTGATCATATTTTTGGTATTCATATGTATCATATTGCAACTATTGCAGATACTAATGTAGATAGTATTTTTGAAGTTTGTTTAAATTCTTTAATGGATCTATCCTTTAAAAGTTTTAAAGTTGAAACAAAAAGAAGTGATAAGAGTTTTGAATTTGATAGTCCAACATTTTCAAAAATGTTAGGTGGTCATATTTTAAAAAATATAGATGGAATTTCTGTAGATGTTCATCAACCTGATTTATTAGTATATGTTGAGATTAGAAAAGGACAAAGTTATCTATATTTTGATACTTATCATGGACTTGGTGGTTATCCTGTTGGTAGTCAACCTCGTGGATTATTAATGTTAAGCGGTGGTATTGATTCTCCTGTTAGTGGATATTTAGCTTTAAAGAGAGGAATTAAAGTTG
Organism: uncultured Clostridia bacterium; assembly: GCA_947643225.1. Taxonomy (GTDB): domain Bacteria; phylum Bacillota_I; class Bacilli_A; order RF39; family UBA660; genus UBA2730. The sequence goes on along the minus strand of CANRVH010000022.1, from coordinate 6,886 downwards.
ATGCTGTTTATTTTGAAGCTATTCCTCATACTAGTTTAGATGCTCGTAATAAAGTTATTGAGTTAGTAAGAAAATTGTCTAAATATACTGATTCTATTCATTTGCATATTGTTAATTTTACTCCAATTCAGGAAAGAATTTATCAATGTTGTGATTCTTCTTATGTTATTACAATTATGCGTCGTATGATGTATCGTATTATGGAAAAATTATGTCAAAAAAATCAAGCATTTGCTATTATTAATGGTGAGAGTATTGGACAAGTTGCTAGTCAAACTTTAACTAGTATGAATGTAATTAATGAAGTAACAAGTATGCCAGTTATTAGACCAGTTAGTTGCATGGATAAGTTAGAAATTATAGAGCTTGCTAAAAAAATTGATACTTATGAAACTAGCATTTTGCCATATGAAGATTGTTGTACAGTCTTTGTTCCTAAACATCCTGTAATTAATCCTAACTTAGATCATGCTATAAAGATGGAGAGTAAGTTTAATTATGAAGAAATGATTAAAGAAGCAGTTGATTCTATTTATACTTTAAAAATTTATGAGGAAGATCAGGAGTTTTCAAATTTGCTATAATTTACCAATAAAAAAATAGTATGAAAATTTAAAAGTTTCACAATCTATTAGTGTAGGAGGTGAAACTATGAACAACAATAACAATAATAATTCTTCAATGAAGATGAGAGTTCCAGGTGCTAAACAAGCTATTGAAAAAATGAAATATGAAATAGCTAATGAATTTGGTGTTAACTTAGGACCAGATGCAACTAGTCGTGCTAACGGTAGTGTTGGTGGTGAAATTACTAGACGTCTTGTTCAAAATGGACTTAATCAAGTAAGTGGAAGTTATAATAATAAATAAGTATTGTAACTTATTTGATAGGCAGAAAATGCCTATCTTTTTGTTTTTTTTATGTTTGACTAATTTGTATTCTAAACTAAAAATAAATAAAATGATGTTAAGTTTATATTTTAATAGAAAATATTAAGTAAAGAAAGAAGTAAGAAAGTATGAGTATATTAATAATTAAAAATTGTTTTCGTTTTATTTACAAAATATGTTACTATTAAAATAGTAGGTGTCTAAGATGAAAATAATGAATAGAAATGGTTTTACATTGATAGAAGTAATTGCAATTATTGTAATTATATTAGTATTATTGGGAACAGTAATAGCAGGCGTTGGAGGATCGTTGAACAAAAGTCATAATGATTACTGTTTGTCACAGATAGATATGATGATTGTAGCGGGAAGAGATTATTTTCATGATCAGAGAACATTATTACCATTTGATATAGGAAAAGAAGAATGTGTTAATCTTTTGAGTTTAACGAATAATCAATATATAGAACATATGAAAGATTACCAAGGTACTTTGTGTAATTCTATAAATAGTAAAGTTTGTGCAACAAAAGTGACAAGAAACGATTATTATTATACAGGATATTTAGATTGTGGAAAATGTAGAACGGATAATATAAAGAACAAAAATCAAACTATGCCAGAGATTACTTTTATTCCTAATAGTGGAAAAGTAATGAATAAAGATATTAATGTTGAGATGAAAATTGAAGATAAAGGTGGTAATGAGATTGTAAGTTACGCTTATATAGTATATAAAAAAACTGAGAATGGGAATGTGCCTGTAAAAAATGTTGATTATAAAAGATATAAGAAAGAAAAGATAGTTATAAATTTAAATAAAAAGGGGACCTATTATATTGAAGGATATGCTTATAATTCGATAGGAAAAAGGGGTTATCAAATGAGTGGAGAATATGTTTTAGACTATACATTAGATTGTGATCGTTCAGTGGAAATTAAGGCAGTTAAAGGAAAGCAGATTTTAACAGAGAACACGTGGACAAATGGGGCAATTGATATTAATATAGGTGTAAAAGGAGCTGCATATAGTTATGAAGTATTGGTTGATCAGGATGGAAGTGGGTATAGACAATTAATTAGAAATGCAATGGAAAAAAGAAGTATTCATTATGATGAAAAGCAAACAGGGAGATATACAGTAAAAGTAAAAGTATATGATCAGGCTGGAAATAGTTGTGAAACAAAAGGAGTGACTTATTATCAGGATAATACTCCTCCATTATGTCAAACTAATGCATTATATCAAGATGGAAAAAAATATAATAGTGAGTGGACTAATCAAAATGTAAATTTACAACCAATATGTACAGATCATGAAAGTCAGTGCGATAATACAAAAAATTCAGGAAATTTTATTAATAAAGAATATAATACGGAGTTATCAGCGGGTAGAGTTTATGATAAGGCGGGAAATTATGCAGATTGTCCAAAGGTGAAAGTACGAATAGATAAAACACCACCTGTATGTTCTGTATCTGGTGGAAGTCGTAATTGGACAAATGGAACAAGAACCATAAAAGCAGTATGTGATGATAGTGGTAGTGGTTGTACAGAAACTCAAAGAAGTCATACATATAATTCAAATATTAATACTAACACTGCTGGTGCTATATCTAATAATAATAGTGGAGTATTTCAAGATATTGCTGGAAATAGAGTTGAGTGTCCTTCTGACCAAAAAGTAAAAATAGATAAAATTCCACCAAATATTAAAATAACGACTAAGGTTGGCAGTAGTAATTATTTAGGAGGTTGGACTAGTAGTAATGTAAAAGCAACTATTGAAGCAACAGATGATGGTGGAAGTAAAGTTGAGTTGATTGAATATGATGGTAATCAACAATATGATGGTCATAAATTAATACGTACTCATACTAATAATTGTCTTAATAAGACTTTTACATATCGTGCTAAAGATAAAGCAGGTAATTGGAGTGAGCCTAAGTCTGTTCTTATTAAAATTGATAAGGTTAATCCTGTTTGGATATCTGATGATAAATATTATGATGGACATATGGGTAATGGGACAACACATGGTATTTATACTAAATTTGAGGATAAGTGTTCAGGTGTAGGAGTCAGAATTGCTATTTCTAAAGATGAAACTCATCAATCAGGTGTGAAATTCAGTGCTGATTTTGGTGGGAAAATAGGAGTTATAACTGATACACTAGCAAATAATGGAAGTTGGATTGATATTTATTATAATATATGTGATTTGGCTGGTAATTGTATTGTGCATTCTAAAAAATTTTATTTTTAGTATTTGACAATTTGTGTTAAACTTGTTATAGGATAGAGGGGTGAATATTATGATGGATGATATTGTTGTAAAAAGTTATAAAGAACAGATTAAACAATCTGTTTTGAAGTCAGAAGCAGTAAAAAAAGCTGGGTTTGATATTATTATTTCTGAGCTTAAAAGAAGAGGTGTTCAAACTGAACAAATTGTATCCTTTTTTGATAAAATTAAAAATTCTACCAAAAAGGAAGAACTTGATCAATTAACTATAGACGAGTTGAATCTTATTATTGATGATATTAATATTCAGGTTACTAAATCTTTAATTAGTCCAGTTGAGGTGGCAGATATTTTAGTTCAAAAATCTAGATTAATTGCTCAAAATGAATCTCCTAATGGTAAGATTTTAGATTCTGATCCTTATATTAAAGTAGGAGTTAATTTGGCAAGTGAGGTTAATAAACATGGTATTGCTGATGGACTTAGTGTGTGTGTTAAAAATTATTGTATTCAGAAATTGTATCAGGCTAATTATAGGGAACAATTAATATTAAAAGAAAAAGAGTTAGGAATAGAAATAGAGGATCAGAAGTTCTCAGTCAATAAGAGTCGGAAAAAAATTAATTTGAGAAAAAGTCAGACAATGAATGATATTTTTAAACGAGAAATTGAAGATGATCATATGATCACTTTTCAGGATGCTAAAGATAGGTATTTAAAAGCTTTGGGTATTAAGGTTAGTAGATTAAACGAATATAAATAGGTGATAGAATGAATAGAGAATATGAACAATTAATTTCTAAATTTTACGATTTATCAAGTGAGGAGAAAAAGGAGGAAATTTATCAAGAATTGGAAAAAATGAAATCTATATTAGATCGAGTTTTAAATTTTTCTGAGGATTTTAGTAGTAACCAACTTGTTCCCTATGATTTTAATAATCATGATACAGAAGATCAGAATTTAACTAAGATTTATCATAATATGATGCTTGTTGAAGAGGCTTTGATTGTTTATCTTAAGGATCGTGGATATTAGTTGATATTTATTTAATGGATTATTCCTTTTTTATTTTTAATTATAGCTAATAGTGTGTTATAAAAATAAGATAGTAAATAGTTTTTTAGTGAGGGCAATTATCTAATATAAGGTAAATAATATAATGTAGTATATTGAGAATAATAATACTAAAGGTTCGCTAACAATATTACTAGTCTTAGAAAATATAACAAGTAGTTGAGGGTAATATTAGTGAGTTTAAGATGCACTGTGATTTATCAATCATGTTCAGTATGGTTGTATAATGATTTAAATGAATCAAAAAGTTATGCAGGAAAGGAAAATGATGTACAAGGATGATGTTGTTATTGATCGTCTTTGATTAGGTCCAATCCTGATGTCTGGACTGCAACATTCTATGAAACCATAGGAAATATCGTTGTTTATATTTACATCGATCCCAAGGTTTGTGGTGCACATGTGGTTGTCGGAGTAATAAAATAGTTGAATTGTTGGGTTAAGAATATGATTTATAGAAACATTTTTTTGTACAATAAGGATTGTGCAGTAATAGTTTTTTTTAGTTGTCAAAGTTATTATATTAATTTAGATTGACAAACTTTATTTTCTTTTGTACCCTTTAGCTATAGGAGGATTTTATGAAATTATTATCGATAAATTGTGGTAGTTCTACTTTGAAGTTTAGACTTTATGAAATGCCAGATGAGAAAGTATTGATGAAAGGAAGTTTTGATGCTATAGGTACTAAAAATAGTGATTATAGTATTAGAATAGGGGATGATAAAAAGCAAAAAAGGATTTTCTTAGAAACGCATCAAGATGCTGTTAATATTTTACTTGATGAAATTTTAAGTAATGGATTAGTTCAATCATTGGATGAAATTGAGGCTGTTGGGCATCGAGTTGTTCATGGTGGGAATAAGTATTCTAAAAGTGTTGTTGTTACTGATCGAGTAATCCATGAAATAGAAAGTATTCAAGACTTTGCTCCACTTCATAATCCTGCAGCATTAACAGGTATTTCTGTTTTTAGTGAAAGAATGCCTAAGGCTTTAGAAGTAGTTTGTTTTGATACGGCCTTTCATCAAACGATTAAAGAAGAGAATTATTTATATCCTATTCCTTATGAGTGGTATGTAAAATATGATATTCGTAAATATGGATTTCATGGACTTAGTCATCAATATATTAGTCAGAGGATGAATCAGTTACTAAAGTCTGAAAAAAGTAATTTGGTTATTTGTCATATTGGAAATGGTGCAAGTGTGTCTGCTGTTAAGAATGGAGTATGTATAGATACTTCTATGGGATTTACTCCTAATTCTGGTTTAATGATGGGGACACGTAGTGGTGATATTGATTATAGTTTAATCGGCTATATTATGAATAAAGAAGGATTATCTTATGATGCTATTAATACGATATTAAATAAGCAAAGTGGTCTTTTAGGAATTACTGGTATGAGTGATTTACGAGATATTGATCGTGCTTATGTTGCTAATGATAAAAAAGTTAAACTTGCTATTGATTTATATACAAGAAGAATTGCTAATTATGTTGCTAATTATTATTTATTATTAGGAAAGATTGATGCGATTTGTTTTACTGCTGGTGGTGGTGAAAATGATGATATTATTAGAAAAGAGGTTATTGGTAAGTTAAGACCATTAGGTGTAGTTTTAGATGAAAAAAAGAATAAAGAAACAATTATTCGTAAAGGAGTAGAAGGAATTATTACAGCTGATGATTCTAGTATTCCTGTATATGTTGTTGCAACAGATGAAGAGTTAATGATTGCTAAAGATACTTACCACTTATTTTGTACTCAGTAGATTGATTAGTCTAGGATTTCTAGACTTTTTTAAGTGATTGCCATAGAAAATTAGACTTTTATTCAACTTATAAGATAATTTGAATATTATAGTTTCTGTTTTTTAGTATGGTTTAACGAAAGTTATTTCTACAGTAAATTATGCTAAATTAATCTTCATACATAATCTCAATTAGAGATGCATCTTCACTTAGTTGATCAACAAATTCATCACCTAAAACCTCTTTTAAATGTTCAAATTTTTTTATAAATATTTCGTGTGGATTTAGAAACAAATCTAATGAATTCAAGAACAAGTCCTTAGCATAGTATACTCCGTTACTATTTAAGTAAGAAAAAATTATATATATATTTTCTAAATCTATTTGTTTTATTAAATCTTCAGTAAAATTTTCTTTCAATATTTTAATGTCTATCTTATTTGTCTCAAGCATTTTTTCTTCCCTTTACCTATATCTTTAATTTCTAATGGATACTTAATGATTAATTTATTAATATCAATACCATATTTTTTTCTTAATATCATTGGTTGTTTTCCAAATATTGGATTTAGTCTTTCCTCTATTATTAATGGTATATAGTTTTCATTCAAATATTGTATTAAAGCATAATTATGAGCTGGAGAAAAGAGTAAAAATGAAGTGTTTAAATATCGATCAATATTATAATTTTCAGCAATTTGTATAATGATCGGTAATTTAGAAAGCATTGATTTACTTTTTGCTAAAATTGATGAAGTTAATAGTTTTTCAAATCTTTCATCTTTCCAACATTCCATTTTTAATAGTTGCTGAATGTCATCTAATTTAGCATATGCTAATGTTGTTGAAGTAAACAGTTCATAATGTTCTTTAAATTCATCACTTTGAATGATTTTTTGAATGTCATCTAATTTAGCA
>CANRVH010000021.1 GCA_947643225.1 uncultured Clostridia bacterium | reverse complement strand
GTATCAGCCAAATCAGATTATCTTTCTTCGGCTGAATTTTATAATAGAACATTTTCGATTAAGGTTAAGACTAAATTAAATGGGGATTCAAAAAATATAGAAAAAATTACAAATCAAGCAGTATTAAATGTAGAATATAGTAATGGTACTATCTCAGGCGATCTATCATCTAATAACACAACTATAATAATAGAAGAGGATCTTTTACAAGTTCCAGATACTGCTAAATTTATTAATAAGTTAATTTATATTATTGGAATAATACTGATTATTAGTGGAGTAGTGATCATTTTCAAAATAAAAAGTAAAAAATAATGATTAAAATAAATGATCAGTAAAAGAGAATAATGACTAAGTTATATTTTCTACAATTCCTGTGGATTTTTATCTTTTAGATAAAAAAGATCAACTACTTATTGAATATTTCAATTTACTTTTGCTATAATAATATTGGTGATAAGAATGAATTATAAAGTAACATCATATAATGAGCAAGATACAATAGAACTTGCTCAAAATATCGAATCAGAAAAATTTCCCAATATGGTAATTTGTCTTGATGGAGATTTAGGTAGTGGAAAAACTATTTTTACAAAAGGTTTTGCTCAATCACTAGAAATAGATGAAGATGTAACCTCTCCAACCTTCAATATTATTAAAGAATATACATCAGGGGAATTACCTTTATATCATATGGATGTATATCGCCTAAATGGAAATGTAGAAGATATAGGAATTGAAGAATACTATAAAAAAGGTGGTATCTGTATTATTGAATGGTCAGAAACAATAGAGGATTATTTACCAGCTAAAAGATTAGATATTAGAATAAAAGTAGTAGGAGAAGAAAAGAGAGTTTTTATTATTACCCCACATGGTAAAAAATATGAAGATATCTGTGAGGCAATATTATGAGAACCCTATATATAGATACATCATCTAATTTTTTATACACAGGAATTGTGGAAAACGATGAGTTAGTAATTGAGTTACAAGAAAAATTAGAACATAATCTATCTAGAGATGCTCTTCCAGAAATTGCCAGTATGTTTACAAAGACAAGATTAAAACCAACTGATATTGATAAAATCATAGTAGTAGACGGACCAGGATCATTTACAGGAATTAGAATTGGAATTACAATAGCCAAAGTGTATGCACATAGTCTAAAAACTAAGATAACAACAATAAGTAGTCTAGAGGCAATGGCAACTTCTTATGATAGAGCCAGTTACTATGTGCCACTGATTGATGCTAGACGTGGATTTGTTTATGCAGCTATATATGACAAAGAAGGAAAAGAGTATCTCTTTCCACAACATATTAAGTTAAACCTTTTAAAGGAAAAATTAACAACCCTAGAAGATTATTTAATCATCACCAATGATGAAATTAAATTGGAAGGAATTAAAGTAACATATAGGCCAAATATTTTGAAAATAGTTAATACCTACAAAAATAAAAAAAGCATTAACCCACATAGTATTAATCCAAATTATCTAAAACTAACAGAAGCAGAAGAAAGTTTAATCAGTAATGATAGAAAATCTAACGAAGGATAATATTAGCTTAATAGATAATAGTTTCCTAAATAAAGAAATAGTTCTGAAAGAACTAAGGACCAATCCCTTTGCCAAATATTTAATATATTTAGAAAATAAAGAAGTATTAGCATATCTATATTATAGTGATATCTATGATCGAACTGAGATCAATATGTTTGAAGTTAGAAAAGATCAGAGAAAGAAGAAAATAGGATCAACGCTATTAGAAAAATTTCTAGAAGAAAATAATAAACCATCAACTTTAGAAGTAAAAATAGACAATAATAAGGCCATTTCGATGTATAAAAAATATGGTTATAAAGAAGTAGCAATTAGAAAAAATTATTACAATAATATAGATGGTATTTTAATGGAAAGAAGTGAATAGGATGAACGAGAAAAAGGATACGTATATATTAGGAATAGAAAGTAGTTGCGATGAAACAAGTTTCTCAATTGTCAAAAATGGACGTGAAAATATTGCCACAATTATTGCATCACAAATAGACATTCATAAAGATTATGGTGGTGTAGTTCCAGAAATTGCCAGTAGAAACCATGTTAAAAATATAACAATTGTTTTAGAAGAATGTTTAGAAAAAGCGAATATGAAAATGGAACAAATAGATGCTATTGCTATAACTTATGGTCCAGGATTAATAGGATCTTTACTAATAGGATTAGAAGCTGCTAAAACATTATCCTTTATCTATAATAAACCATTAATACCAGTGCATCATATTGCGGGACATATTTATGCCAATAGTCTGGTAAAAGAGTTAGAATTCCCATTACTTGCTATTGTAGTAAGCGGAGGACATACTGAACTAATTAAAATGATTGACCATTATAAATTTAAAAAATTAGGTGGAACAGTAGATGATGCAATTGGAGAATGCTATGATAAAGTAGCAAGAGTAATAGGTCTACCTTATCCAGGAGGACCCAAATTAGATAAACTAGCACAAAAAGGACAACCAACCTATAAATTACCCGTCCCACTAAAAGACGATAGTTATAATTTTTCCTTCAGTGGGTTAAAAAGTGCTGTAATTAATTTAGTTCATAATGAAGAACAAAGAAATAGAGAAATAAAAAAAGAAGATTTAGCTGCTAGTTTTGAAAAATCTGCTGTTGGAAGTATCGTACTGAAAGCTAAAAAAGCAATTAAAAATGAAAAAGTTAAACACGTAATCCTTGCTGGTGGAGTAGCAGCAAATAATAAACTAAGAAATGAAATCATAAAACTAGGCAATGAAATGAACGTAGATATCTCCGTTCCACCAATGAAGTATTGTACAGATAATGCAGCCATGATTGCAGCAGCCGGATTTTATGCTTATCAAGCAGGACGAATAGCTGATCTATCATTAAATAGTAAATCTAGCGATAAACTATCTTAATATAAAAATATATTATAGATTAAATATTTAAAAAGATTTATAGATAAAACTATGTTATAATAAAATAAAGAAGGACTAAAAGAAGTATAGGAGTTGAGAAGTATGTTAAGATCAAAAGTTGGTTATAGTATGGCAGAAGATAATTATAGATCAGGAGTTGAAACTGCGAAAATATCATTAATAGGAAATAGTTCTAAAATTGGTTTTTTATATACCTCAAGTGTCTCTAATACAAAGGAAATAGTAAAAGGAGTAAGAAGCATTACCGATATTCCCTTAATTGGATGCACATCAAGCGGAGCTTTAATTGTACCAGAAGGAATTGTAGCCAGTGACCATGGTTTTTCAGGAATGATGACAATGGCAGATGCCGATTTAAAAATAGGTGTTGCTTCCCATGAGGCAGGGAAAAATGCTAGATTAATAGGTAGAAAGGTAGCAATGGAAGCAGTTAAAAATGCTAAGATGACAACAGCACCAGCTTATTTTTATATGATAGCAAGTCCTAAAGAAGAAGAGGAATATTTAATGGGAATACAAGATGTAATAGGAAGAGTTCCCATGTTTGGTGGTTCAGCTGCTGATGACAAAGTAGAGGGAAAATGGAAAATTATCTGTAATGATAAAGTATTTTCAGATGGGATAGCAGTATGTTTCTTTTATACAAAAAGTGATATTGTAACAGAATATACAGGTGCATATCATGAAACAGAAACTTCAGGAGTGATTACTAAAGTTGAAGAAGAAAGAACTTTAGTAACAATTGATAAAGAATTATCATTAAAAAAATATGCGAAATGGATTAAGGAATCACCAACAAAATTACAAGGAACCAATTTATTAATATCATCAATTCTTCATCCACTAGGAGTGAAAGATCAATTAGGTAATTTAATAGTAAGACATCCAATGATTGGAAATACAAATAATACAATGAATATTGGAAATAGATTAATAGAAAATACAGCCGTAACTTTATTAGAAACAACAACAGATGAATTAATTAACTCATCTGGAAATACTTTGAAATTAGTAAGAAAAGAATTATCATCAGATCCAGCCTCTTATCTATTAATCCATAGTGGTGGCAGAAAATTAGCAATCGGAACTAGACTCCCAGAAGTACATAAACAATTAGTAAAAGAAGCGAAAGGAATACCCTTTATTTGTCTTTTTACTTTTGGAGAATATGGATATCATGAAAACTCAGCTAATAGTTGTGGGGGATTGATGCTATCCTTTACTGGATTTGGAAAAGAATAAATAATACTAGATTAAAAAAAAATCTAGTATTTTTCATGACCAGATTAGGTTTGCTTAAGATTACTATTTTAGACAAAATTTATAAAAAAATTAAAGTCAATTCAAGTAATCCATTAAAAATGGAGAATATCAATATTTAATAAGATTATGAAGATTAACAAAAAGATAGTATATTGTAAATTTATCTATAAAAAATATTTAAAAATAGAAAAGAAAGTGCTATACTATAAAAGAAATTTAGGAGTTGGTAAAGTGGGCAACAAAAAAAACGAAGAAAAGAAGAAAACTAAATCGACTAAAACAACAAGAACCAAAAAAAATAAAAGATTGTATGGTCAAAAAACAGTAATTAAGAATAAAAAAACATCAAACATAATAATAATTCTATTAATCATTAGTTTAATAGTTAATGGATTGTCAATAGTTCATTTTATAAAATTTGATCATAATAAGGTAAAAATAGTTACAAAGATAAAAGAAAAAGAGATAAAACCAGAGAATATTGTTTTTATAGGCGATTCAATTACAGATTTTTATGATCTAGGTAAATACTATCCAAATAAAAATATAATAAATAGTGGAATTAATGGATATACAACAGATGATTTATATAGCAAATTGAATAAATTATTATATCAATATAAGCCAACCAAAATATTTTTATTAATTGGAATCAATAATATAATTAGAGGCCAAAATCCTGATAAAGTATATAATGGAATAAAAAATATTATAGAGGAGATAAAAAAGAATTTACCAGAAACGGAGATTAATGTAGAGTCTATATATCCAACAAACGATTCAGATGAAGAAAAAATATTTGGAGAGTATGTAGAAAAAAACTTTAATAAAAAGGTCATTGAAGTAAATAAAAAAACAAAGGAATATTGTGAAAAGGAAAAAATTAACTATATCGATGTATATTCGAGTTTATTAGACAAGAATCAATTGCTTAAATTAGAATATACTGCTGATGGTGTTCATTTAACAGACTTGGGATATTCAAAGGTTACTAGTATACTATTACCATATATTAAAGAAAAAAATAATGCATAACAGTAAATAGATAAAACAAAGCTTCAGCAGAGTACAAATAGATACTCTTTTTATTTTATCGATCAATTTACATAAAGAAATAATTGATTTTAGAAAAAAAAGAACATTACATAAATGTAACTAAATAATCATCTCTTTCGTTCTTTTCCATTGAGAACAGGAAAAAATTTATTAATCGGATCAATAAAGAGCATTATTATTGCAATGGTTAGAAAGGTATAAGTAATTAGAGAAAGTGAATCCACAAAATTATAAATTCCTAAATTAAAAGATTGAGATAAAGTAATAGCAATATAACTATGTAAGATAAACTCTATACCTATAAATATCATAGTATTTTTACCAATTTTATTGAGATAGGTAGAATCTTTTAAAAAGTAACTTAAATAAAATACAGCAGTAATAATAGTAATAGCAGAAACAATAATATAATTTGTTTTAAAAAAAGGAACTTTATTAATAAAATTGAAATGTGAGTGATGTAAAAAAATAAATATTGTAAGTGCAATACTACCCCAACCAATAATATTAGATATATATTTATACTTTTTATTAGTTGAATCAATTCCTTCTATAAACTGAACAAATAGTGGTAAAGAAGCTGCACCAAGTGCATACCAAAATCCCCAAGTAAAAAATCGATCAAGTTCAAACCAATAATATAAAGGAAACATTTTAAAATAAGATTGAATATCAAAAGGCAAATGAATAAAGGAATCTTTTCCCAATAATATATTCAAAAAATAACACATCAACACAATGATCCAAGGTCTCCTAATAACTTTTGCCAATACCCAATAAACAATAGAACAGACTAATAACGCAGGTAAAAACCAATAATTAGGTTGGACCTCTCCTGTCTTTAGAAATAAATCAATTAATCCACTCATTGCATCAGGAGAGTCCAAATTCAAAATAATATAGGAAATAGTGGCCCATAAAAATAAAGGAATAATAATACGTTTAAGTAATTTTTTAATCATTTGCATAAACGTATCTTTTTGCATGTGCAATGCAAAAAAACCAGATACCAAAAAGAATAACTGCAAATGAAAACTATAAGCAAAATCCCCAATTCGTTCTGATTTCCAATGACCAAGAAAAATAAAAATCATCGCAATTGCTTTTGCAACATCTATCCAATCATATCTCCCTTTTTTAGAACTTTTATTATAATACTCAACAGTATCTTTTTTCCTAAACTCCAATACTCTACTTTTAATAGATCGACATATCTTATAATTATTTAAACTCTTTTTTTTCATGATACTTCCCCTACTGATAAACATCTATATACAAGATACAAATTTAATAATACATTGTCAATACAATTTACAATAATTTACAATAGTCTATTCAACTAATGATAAAATAGTCATCCAAGAAAAAAGCAATATTTTATTAAATTATAATCTATATAGTGAAGAAAAAGTTGAATTTTAATAAAAAGAAATATCAAAAAATAATAGTAAATAAGAGAGTCTAAATAATTAAAACCGAAGCCATAGAAATATTCTAATTGAATTATATTTTTTATGACCCCGTTTTTTCATAGATAAACTTTTAAGAATTTTATCACTAATTTAATAGGTGAATATTTACCATAAAGTTAGATGTTTTTTTTCATAAAAAGCACAACCAAAAAAATAGGCATTGCCCAAAAACTGAAGTTATGGTAATCTAAATATAAGGTTAGGTGGAGAATATGAATTTAAAAAAAGGAAAATTTCTATATACAACAATATTAGGCATTACGTTTTTTTGTATACCAAATATAATTAATGCCGAAACCTGTCAATCAAGACTAGAAAATGAGTTCACTAATTTAAAAGATTATATAATAGAAAATAGTAGTAATACTAAAGAAATAGATTTTATAGAAAATACATTATTAAATCGATATAATAACAGTGAATATCAATATAAAATTATTTCATGCAAGGATACAGGATGTATAATTAAGTTATCATTAGATGAATGTAATAAACAGGAAAATATTACCATTCCAAAAGAAAAAGAACAAATAGAAAATAATAATACAGAAGAAGATAATTTAGAGAAATCAGATACATTAACTAATTATGATAGCCAAAATCAGACACAACAAATAAAGAACGGATTAATAGAAGAAAATGGAAATATATATTATTATATTAATGGAATAATGCAAACAGGACATCAAGAAATAGGAGGGGCTAAGTATTATTTTAATGCAGATGGAAAAATGCACAGAAATTTCCTAACAGAAAATGGAAAAATCTACTACTATGGATACGGTTCAGGTCAATTAAAATATGGTTGGTCAGAAATAGGAAACGATAAATACTACTCTAATGAAAAAGGAGAAATATTAACAGGACATCAAGAAATAGGAGGAGCTAAGTATTATTTTAACGCAGATGGAAAAATGCATAGAACATTCCTAACAGAAAATGGAAAAATCTACTACTATGGATATGGAACAGGTCAATTAAAATACGGCTGGTCAGAAATAGGAAGCGATAAATATTACTCTAATGAAAAAGGAGAAATATTAACAGGTCATCAAGAAATAGGAGGGGCTAAGTATTATTTTAATGCAGATGGAAAAATGCACAGAAATTTCCTAACAGAAAATGGAAAGATCTATTACTATGGATACGGTTCAGGTCAATTAAAATATGGTTGGTCGGAAATAGGAAACGATAAGTATTACTCTAATGAAAAAGGAGAAATATTAATAGGACATCAAGAAATAGGAGGAGCTAAGTATTACTTTAACTCAGATGGAAAAATGCATAAAACATTCCTAACAGAAAATGGAAAGATCTACTACTATGGATATGGAACAGGTCAATTAAAATATGGTTGGTCAGTAATAGGAAACGATAAGTATTACTCCAACAAAAAAGGAGAGATCCAAACAGGATTATTTAATATAGGAAATGATCAATACTATGCCACTAATACAGGAATAATATTAACAGGACATCAAGAAATAGGAGGATACAAATACTATTTTAATGCAGACGGAAAGATGCACAAAAATTTTCTAACAGAAAATGATAAGACTTATTATTATGAAGATGAAACAGGTCGATTAAAATATGATTGGTTTGAGATAGGAAACAGTAAATATTATTCTAATCAAAATGGTGAAGTACAAATAGGATGGTTTGAAATAAATAATGATAAATATTATTCTAATGAAAAAGGAGAAATATTAATAGGACATCAAGAAATAGGAGGGGCTAAGTATTATTTTAATGCAGATGGAAAGATGCACAGAAATTTTCTAACAGAAAATGGAAAGATCTACTACTACGGATACGGTTCAGGTCAATTAAAATACGGTTGGTCAGAAATAGGGAACGATAAATATTACTCTAATGAAAAAGGAGAAATACAAACGGGATTATTTGACATAGGAAATGATCGATATTATGCCACTGATACAGGAATAATATTAACAGGCCATCAAGAAATAGGAGGGGCTAAGTATTATTTTAATGCAGATGGAAAAATGCATAGAACATTCTTAACAGAAAATGGAAAAATCTATTACTATGGGTACGGTTCAGGTCAATTAAAATATGGTTGGTCAGTAATAGGAAACGATAAATATTATTCTAATGAAAAAGGCGAAATATTAATAGGACATCAAGAAATAGGAGGATATAAGTATTATTTTGAGTCAGACGGAAAGATGCATAGAAACTTTCTAATAGAAAACGGAAAAATCTATTATTATGGATATGGATCAGGTCAATTAAAATATGGCTGGTCAGTAGTAGAAAATAATAAATACTATTCTAATGAAAAAGGAGAAATACTAACAGGATATCAAATTATAGATAATGACCCATATATGTTTGATAACAGCGGAGTTTTACAAAATGGATGGCAAACATTGAATGGAGATAGATACTATTTTTATGCCGATGGAACAAAAGCAATGGGAACAAAGAAAGTAGAAGGAATTAGGTGTTTATTCGATAATACAGGAAAGTTACTAAAAGAAAATATTCAATTATGGATTGATGTATCATATGCACAAGGTAAAATAGATTGGGATACAGTATGGGCCTCTGGAGAAATAGATGGTGTTATAATAAGAATGGGTTCTGGATCTTCAGAAGGTGCTCGCGAAGATAAATATTATGAATATAATATATCTGCAGTAAAAAGACTTAACATACCATACACATTATATTATTTTAGTTATGCAGAAAATACAACGGAAGCATATAATGAAGCAGTCAATATGGTTAATTTATTTAATAAATATGGTGCTTCGCCTCATATGCCAGTATATTATGATATAGAATATTTTAATTATATGAGCCCAAGTTTATTTCAAGATATAATTGAAACTTTCATAAAGTATTCAGACGAAAGAGGAATAGGAGCAAAAGTCTATGCCAATAAACATTTTGGACAGGATTTATTTAACGATGAAACAAGGAAATATATGGACTGGGTAGCTCATTATACAGGAGATCAAATAAGTTCTAATCCTAATGAACCTGTATATAGTGAATATCCTAAAAAGCTAACAGATTATTCTGGGAATTGGAGAATTTGGCAATATAGTAATAATGGTTCTATTACTGGTATTAATGGTAGAGTAGATCTAAACATTGTATTATATTAATTTGGTAAATATAAATAGATAAAAAAAGAAAAAATAAAAAGGGAAGAACAAGTAGCTCTTTCCTTTTTGTATTCGGTAAACACATTGTAAATTAATTGCATATTTCTAATTAAGATGATAAAATGAAAGTAGATTTAGATTAAAAGGTAGAAGGAGATAAGCAAAATGAGTAGTATAGAATTATTAGATTGTACCTTACGCGATGGTGGATATATAAACAATTGGATTTTTGGTGAAAAAAATATAAATATGATTTGTGAAAAGATATATGATTCAAAAATTGATTATATAGAATTGGGATATATAGATGAAGATGCTACTGATAATAGAGATAGTACAAAATTTAGCTCATTTGAAGCAATAAAAAAAATTAAATCACCAAGTAAAAAAAATATATGTATGATTGATTATGGAAAATTTTCTATAGAAAATGTCCCTCTTCAAGAAGAAGTAAATATTTGGGGAATAAGAGTAGCCTTTACAAAGAAAGATTTAAAAGAAGTAATCAGTTATTGTAAAAAACTAAAGAATAAAGGATATAAAGTTTTTGTACAACCAATGGTTACAGCAACATATTCTGAAGAAGAATTGAAAATATTACTTGAGGAAGTTAATAATCTTGAGCCTTATGCTGTATACATAGTCGACAGTTTTGGATATATGAATAACAGTAACATAATAGAACTAATGAAAGAATATGATAAAAAACTAAAATCCAATATAAAAATAGGTTTTCATGCCCATAATAATCTTCAATTAGCCTTTTCTAACGCTATTACATTTATTAGTAATAGAAATCAAAGAGACATAATAATTGATTGTTCCGTTTTAGGAATAGGTAGGGGGGCAGGAAACTTATGTACTGAATTAATTGCAAAGTATTTAGGCAAATATCAAACAGACAATTTGCTAATAGTAATTGATAAGTATTTAAGAGAATTAAAGAAAGATAAAAAATGGGGTTATTCCATAGAATATTATTTATCAGCAGTTAATAATTGCCATCCAAACTATGCAAAATACTTATCCGAGAAAGATAATATTGATAGCACTACTATATGTAATATTTTAAAATTAATTGATAATAAGAAAAAACTAAGGTTTGATAAAGAATATGTATCAGAACTTTATATAAATTATATAAATGAAGAGAGGTAAAATATGAAAATTTTAGCAGTTATTCCCGCTAGATATAAATCATCTAGATTTCCAGGAAAACCATTAGCAGATATATGCGGAAAACCAATGATATATTGGGTTTATAATCAAGTAAAGAAGGTAGATGACTTTTTTGATGTATATGTAGCAACAGATGATGAAAGAATTGAAAAGGCATGTATTGAAAATAATATAAAGGTTATCATGACAAGTAAAGATCATCCAACTGGAACAGACAGAATAGGTGAAGTCGCTACAAAAATAAAGGCAGATTTATATGTCAATATTCAAGGAGATGAACCATTAATAGAACCAGAGACAATAAAAAAGGCAATAGAACCATTTTATCAAAATCCAGATCTGCAAATAACAAATTTAATGACAAAAATAAAAAATCCAGTTGATGCAATAAATTACACTATACCAAAAGTAATAACTAATAAGGATAATATCGGAATTTATCTAACTAGATCTTTAGCTCCTTATCCAAAAGGAAGTATTGACTATAACTTTTATAAGCAGGTGTGTGTATACGGATTCAAGCCAGAAGCTCTTAAATATTATTGTGAAAATGATAGAGCTAAAATAGAAAGTATAGAAGATATAGAAATATTACGCTTTATAGAGGCAGGATATAAAGTACAATATGTAGAAGTAGATTCTGATACAGTAGCAGTAGATACAGAAAATGATTTAAATAGAGTCATTTCAATTATGCAAAACAAAAAATAAGGAGTATAACATGATCGTACCAATATTATTTAGTTTAGACGACTATTCATTTGCAGATAAAGTAAATTTAAGACCATTTTATAGTTTTTTATATTTCTGTTATCAAAATAATTATCCAGTTATTGCTCAAGAAGAATATTTAGAACTTCCAGAAAATTATTTACAAAATGAAAAAATGAATTATATATTTACAGAAGAATCAAAAAAACAATGGAATTTTGATGTTCTTACTAAAGATCAATTTAACTCCATAAAAAAATACATTATTACAGATAAAATGTCCAAAGCACTTTGCAAGGAGTATGAAAATAAAAGCAAGGCTCATTTAGATATTTTAAAAAAAACAAATGAAAAATTTAAGGATATTTTAATAAAAGAATTCAATCAAATAGAGAAAGATTACAAAAAGAAAATAGATGCCGTTTTAGTATGGGTATCCAATCCTTCAATAATTAATGTATGTAATGAAAAAAATATCAAAGTTATTCAAATGGAAATGAGTCCAATAAGAGAACCATCATATAAAGAAACTTTAGGCTATTGCTGCCTTAATTCAAAATACGATATAGAAACAGTAAAGAAACAATATGCTATTTTTAAAGAGAAGATAAATAAAGATGATTTATTATCTAGAGATGAAATATTAAGTTTATTTCTTAAAGAATGTGATAAAAATATATTAAATAAAAGAAACAAGTCAAAAGAATATGACCTAGGAATAGCATTATCAATGCCAGAAGATTATTTTTATAGTATATATGCAACAATGACACACGAAGATATTATAGAAAAAGCAGTTGACCTAACAGAAGAGGAGAGGATAAGTTATAGATTTCATCCAGGAATGAAATACAACATAGGTAATAAAGCTAATATAGATAATTCTCCTTCATCTAAAGAATGGATAATGAAGTGTAATAGTATTGTATCAGGAGTATCTAATGTTTGTTTTGAAGCAATGCTATTTGGTAATAATGTAATAACTCTATCAGACGAAATGCCTTGGTCGTTTATGTGCCAAAATCATTTGTCATATTTAGATAGCAACGTTGTTGAATTAGAATTTATAAACTTTATGATTTTTTTCTATTTTGTTCCTTTTGAGTTACTGTTTAACAAAAAGTATTTGAAAGATAGATTTTTTAGTAATAAGAGCATAATTGATATTTATAAATATAATAGAGACTTTATATTAGAAAAAAAAGGCCTAACAAATGAAATTTTTAACGAAAAATTCATAAATCGAAAGAAATTAATTATATCAAAGTGTTTTCAAGAAAATAGTGATATAGAATCCATTAAAATTGAAGAAACTAAAAAGGGTAATTTACTGAAAAGAATATTTAGAAAATAATAGGGAGAATAATATGAAAAAAATTGCTTGGATATTACCATATCCCATAAAAGGTTCTGGAGGAATTAGAACCTTAGTTCAAAACATAAATTTTCTAGTTGATAATGGATATAAATGTGATGTCTATTTTGAAGAAGACTATTCAAGTACAAAAGAATACTTATATAAACAAATAACTGAATATTATGGTAAATGCTTATTTAATATTTTTGTTGGTATTAATTTTAAGGAAGAGTATGATTTAATATTTGCCACTTCTTCAAAACTTACTGCTGATTACGTATACTACTCAGATATTAAAAGAAAAGCCTATTTTATCCAAGACTTTGAACCCTGGTTTAGACCCATGGGTGAAGAATATATTGAAAAAGAAATTACTTATAAATATGGCTTAAATGGAATTAGTATAGGGAAATGGTTAGCCCATAAATTATCAACAGAATATAAGACGAATATGAAATACTTTAACTTTTGTGCGGATTTAAATATATATAAAAGATTAAAAAATATCAAACAAGAAAAAGCTGTCTGTTTTATATATCAACCAGAAAAATATAGAAGATGTTCAAGTATAGGTATTAAAACACTGATGTTGATAAAAAAGCTAAGACCAGATATTAAATTATATATATATGGTTCAGATATTAATATAGATTTTGACTTCGGAGTAGAAAACTTAAAAATAATAACACCTAAAGAGTGTAATGAACTATATAATAAATGCAAAGTGGGATTATGTATTAGTTCTACAAATCCATCAAGAATTCCATTTGAAATGATGGCATCTGGACTTCCAGTAGTAGATTTATATAGAGAAAATAATCTTTATGATATGCCAGAGGAAGGAATATTATTAGCAGACGCAACTCCAGAAGCATTAGCAACAGCAATTATTAAGATAATAGATAATGAAGATATTCAAAAGAAAATGTCCAATTTTAGTATCAGCTACATGAAAAATTATCCAATAAAAAAAGGATATATGCAATTTCTAAAATTTGTAGATGATTTATTAAAAGATAAACCTTATAAGCAAGAAAAAATAAGTAAAATATACAATAATAAATGTATATACCCAAGTGAAGAAGTCTTAAATGCTAATAATATTTTAAAAAAAGAGCCAACAGCTATTAAAGAAACATCAGCAAATATAAGAAAACTAGTAAAATTAAAACAAAAAGCCAAGTACAATATCTGTAGAATTGTAATGAATAAGTTCGGAAAATAGATTAACAATAATATATGATAAAATTAGTAGGGGAGATAGATGATGAAAAATAAAAATATTAAATCTAAGGCTATTATAGTAGAAAATGTTTATAAAAAATTCAAATTAGTTTATGATAAACCATTTACCTTAAAAGAAAGATTAGTATTCTGGAAAAATACCAAAGTAGGTTACCATGAGGTTCTAAAAAATATTAATTTAAATATAGAAAAAGGCGAAACAGTTGCTTTAATTGGCGTAAATGGAAGTGGCAAGTCCACCCTATTAAAATTAATGACCAAAATAATCTACCCAACTACTGGAAAAATCATTACAAATGGCAAACTAACATCATTATTAGAATTAGGAGCTGGTTTTCATCCCGATTTTACAGGAAGAGAAAATATTTACTTTAATGCATCTATATTTGGACTAACAGCATCAGAAATAGATAAAAGAGTTCAAGATATAATAGATTTTTCAGAATTAGGAGATTTTATAGAAGCACCAGTTAGAACATATTCATCTGGAATGTATATGAGACTTGCCTTTTCTATTGCAATAAATGTTGATGCAGATATCTTATTAATTGACGAAATATTAGCAGTAGGAGATCAACACTTTCAGGATAAATGTTTTAAAAAACTAAATGAACTAAAGGAAAGTGAAAAAACGATAGTTATTGTCAGCCACAGTCTTGAATCAGTAAAAAAATTATGTAATAGAGCTATTTGGTTATATAATGGTGAAATAAAGAAAGACGGAAAGACAAAAGAAGTAATTGATGAATACTTAAAGGTGTGTGGTTAAAATGATAAAAGAATTATATAATTATAGACAGTTATTAAAAAGTAATGTTAGCAAAGAAATTAGAGGCAAATATAAAGGCTCAATTTTGGGAATATTATGGTCATTTGTCAATCCCTTATTAATGACTTTAGTATATGCGATAGTTTTTCCCTTCGTACTAAAAAATGCTCAAGAACATTATACAACCTTTATTGTAATAGCAGTTTTACCATGGACCTTTTTCACAACTGCTATATCTCAAGGAACAAATTGTATCTTAGTAAATGGTGGGATAATCAAAAAAGTATATTTCCCAAGAGAAATACTCCCATTGTCCATAGTAGTTAGTAGTTTAATAAACTTTTTAATATCATGCTTAATTATTTTTATATTTTTAATATTTAGTGGAATAGGATTTAGTCTTTATATACTCCTATTACCTCTAATTATAATAATCCAATTTACATTAGTGTTGGGAATAGTACTAATCACAAGTTCAATAGATGTTTATATAAGAGATTTAGAATACATAATCAACTTCTTCATTTCTATGCTCTTTTATGCTACTCCTGTTTTATATTCAATGAACATGTTTCCAATAAAAATTCAAAATATTTTAAAATTGAATCCTATGACTACTATAATAGAAAGTTATCGAGATGTTCTATTTTATCAACAAGTGCCAAATGTATTAGGACTAGCATTAGTTGCAATACTTAGTATAATTATTCTAATATTAGGAATAAAAGTATTTAAGAAATTAGAAAAGGGATTTGCTGAGGAATTATAATGAAAAAAATAAAAATTGCAGGAGTTGTAGTACTATATAATCCAACAGAAGAGGATATAAGTAATATTAATACCTATATAAATGATATTGACATATTGTATATAATGGATAATTCTAAAAATGAAAATAGTAAAAGGTTGCCAAAAAATAAAAAAATAAATTATATTTTTAATAACAAAAATTTAGGAATAGCTAAGCCATTAAACAAAGCAGCAGAATTATCTAGAAAGGCTGGTTACAAATGGTTATTAACAATGGACCAAGATACAAAATTTAAAAAGAATATTATCCAGTCTATGAAAGAAAAAATATTAGATATAGATTGTTCTAATATTGCAATTATAACTCCATGGCATAAAACTAAACTAAAAGTAAATAAATCAAATAAAAAAATTGATTATCCGTTAGATGTAATGACCTCTGGGAACTTACTAAACCTAGAAATCCATAAAAAGTTAAATGGATTTAAAGAATGGATATTTATAGATGGTGTCGATATAGAATATTGCCTAAATATTAAAAAAAATAATGGCAAAATAATGAGACTAAACGAGTTAGAAATTGACCACAATTTAGGAGATATATTCTATAAAAAATTTTTTAATAAAGATTTATTAGTGACCAATCACAAGGCTATAAGAAGATATTATCAATGTAGAAATTATCTATATATAAGAGATATGTATATAGATATAGAACCTACTTTCTGTAAAAGATTAGTAAAGTTTAAATCGATAATTTTAGCTATAGTTTTATATGAAGACAATAAATTAAATAAATTAAGAAACTTTTATCAAGGATATAGAGATTATAAAAAAGGAAAGAGAGGAAGAAAAGATGAAGAGAATAACGAAAAAAGCAATTAATACATTAAAAAATGAGGGAATAGCATCATTTACTAAAAAATCAATTAATTATGTGAAACTAAGAACGATTGCTAAGGATAAATTCATATTTGGTGACATTTTAATAATTAATGGGTGTACACTTCCCCATCCTCAAAGATATAGAGTAGATCATCAAGTAGAGCAGTTAAGAGCTGGAGGATTGTATACAGATAGAATTAATTACGATACACTAACCTTAGAAAAAATTAAATATTACCGTGGTTTTATTTTTTATAGGTGCCCAATTACTCCAATAATAGAAGAATTTATAAAAAAAGCTAAGGAAGAAAATAAAACAATTTTTTATGATATAGATGACTTAGTAATAGATAAAAAATATACAAATACGATAAAATACTTAGATAGTATGACAAAAGATGAAAGAGCACTATATGACGATGGTGTTGAAAGAATGCAAAAAACATTAAAGATGTGTGATTATGCAATTACAACAACAGAAAGACTTCAAAAAGAATTAACGAATTATGTAGAAGAAGTATATATTAATAGAAATGTTGCTAGTGAAAGAATGGCAGAAATATCATTGGAAGTATTAAGAAACAAAGAAAAACATGATGATATAATTATAGGATATTTATCAGGCTCAATTACCCATAACCCAGATGTAGAACTAATAAAACCAGCTCTAATTAAAATGATGAAAAAGTATAATAATGTAAAATTAAAATTAGTCGGAGAAATAGAATTACCAATAGAATTAGAACAATTTAGAGATAGAATCATTATAGAACCATTTGTTGACTGGGAAGAACTACCTGCCATTATAGCATCCATTGATATTAATTTAGCCCCATTAGAAGATAGCATATTTAATGAAGCAAAATCTGAAAATAAATGGGTAGAAGCAGCACTTGTTAAAACTGCCACTATAGCTAGCAATATAGGTGCATTTAAAACAATGATAAATAATAATATAGATGGTGTCTTATGTAATAATGCAAGTGAATGGGAACAAAGTTTAGAAAAATTAATTACAGACCAAGAATACAGAGAAGAAATAGCTAACAACGCTTATAATAGGGTAATTAAAAATAATATTACAACATATAGTAGCCATGGAATATCTAAGTTTATAAGAAGTAAACTAAAAAGAAATATTGCCTTTGTTCTACCTACTACTAATATTAGTGGTGGAGTTAATGTAATTATTAGACATATAGGAATGTTAAAAAAAGCAGGATATGATGTTACTGTAATCAATATGGATAATAATAACACAGATTTAGAAAGTAAATGGGGAATAGTTAGAGTACTAAAATCACATAAAATGAAATTTTATGGTCACTTTAATACTATGGTTGCTTCACTTTGGGCAACAGTTGACTTTGTAAAAAAATGCCCTAATGTCAAAAATAAGATGCATTTAGTACAAAATTATGAAACTGACTTTGCAGATTTTGGTAAATATATGAGAATAGAAGCCAATGCAACTTATAGCGATGATACCAATATCAAGTATATAACTATTTCAAAATGGTGTAAGGAATGGCTTAAAGATAAATTTGAAAAAGAATGTAAATACGCTCCAAATGGAATAGATCTAAAACAATTCGAGTTTAAAAAAAGAACGTTTACTGGAAAACTCAAGGTGCTAATAGAAGGAAATAGTGACGATTATTATAAAAATGTTGACGAAAGTTTTAAAATAGTCGAAAAATTAGATAAAGAAAAGTATGAAATACATTTTTTATCATATCAAGGGGAACCAAAAAAATGGTATTATGTAGATAAGTTCATGCATAAGGTTCCTTATGAAAAAGTTGGACAAGTATATCAAGATGCGGATATTTTAATAAAATCAAGTATACTAGAAAGTTTTTCATATCCACCACTAGAAATGATGGCAACAGGAGGGTTAGTAGTAGTAGCACCTAATGGAGGAAATATTGAATATATTAAAGATAAGGATAACTGTCTATTTTATGAACCAGGTAATATAGAAGATGCTGTTGAAAAAATAGAACAATTAAGAAATGATAAAAAGTTAAGAGAAAAATTAATCAAAAATGGACTAGAAACAGCCAAAGGTAGAGAGTGGAAAAAAATAGAAAAAGATATACTTAATCTATATAAGGAGAAAAAAGACAATGAATAAAGTTAGTATCCCAAAACTATATGTATATATTGCCCTTACATTTGGCATATTATTTCTCTTTTTAACTCCGCCATTCCAATCTCCAGATGAGGGGTCACATTTTGTCAAGTCCTATTTAATTTCAAAAGGAAAATTTTATCCCACAATAAAAAATAATAAGTATGGAAACGATTTACCAATAGAAATGAAATCCTATATTAATGAAAAATCAACATATATTGGAGATAGAGATAAAAAATATTCATTTACACAAATGGTAGCTGATCAATACGATACCATGGATTATCATAAAAATAAATTTTATACATATTCTACATCCACCATTTTACCAATAGTATATGTAGCACCAGCAGGTGGAATAATATTTTCAAAAATAATCGCCAAAGTCTTCTTTATGGAAAATATTTCAACAACATATATGCTATATTTTGCAAGAATATTTTCCCTTTTATTCTCTATTTTTATCATTTATCACGCGATAAAAAAAACACCTGTACTAAAGAAAACAATGATGTGTGTAGCATTGATACCAATGACAACCTTTTTAATTTCAGTTGTGAGCTATGATAGTATACTTATTTCTCTTTCACTTTATACCATAGCAACAATACTAAAATTAATATATGATAAAGACGAAAAACTAGACTGGAAAAATATAATCAAACTAGGATTAATTGGAGTAGTCCTGTTAAATGTAAAAACAGTATATTTCATAATTTTATCACTAATGATATTAATTCCAAAAGAAAAATATGGAAATAAAAAAGAAATGATCAAAAAAATTCTGATTTTAATAATAATAATAATGGGAGCAACATTTATATTAAAGTTGCCATTTACATGGATAGGAAAAATTAATGAACCAGGAAACTTAGCCAGTAAACAAATATCTTTCATCATAAACAATCCAATAAAATATACTGGAATACTGATTAGCAATATAATCAAGCAAAGAAATTTTCAGTTAAATGGAATAGTCGGAATGTTTGGGCTAATTGATACATACTTACCGCTTGTTATTGTTGCCTTAGAACTAATATTTTTGATTTTAATGCCACTTACAGAAGAAATAAATAAAAAGATAAAAATATCGATGAAAATGAAAATAATATTACTACTAATCGTTTTGGGTGTAACTAGTATGGTATACACAGGAATGTACGTATCATGGACACCAAAAATAATAAAAAACGCAATTGGTGGTAGTACAATTTCTGGAGTTCAGGGAAGATACTTTATTCCTATAGTTTTTCCATTTTTAATGTTATTTTCTAATAAATTACCAAAAAATAATAAGTTTTTTAATATCGTTCAAGAAAATTATTTACTAATCCCATTAATAACCCTAATATTTTCTACCTTTACCTTGGTATTAAGATATTGGGCATAGGAGGAAAGCATGCAAAAAGTATTACTAGTTATTCCAGCTTATAATGAAGAAGAGAATATTTTAAAAGTATATCAGAAAATTAAAGAGTATAACAAGAAGGAAAAAACATCATATGATCTAATTGTAATTAATGATGGTTCAACAGATAAAACAAGTGAAATATGTCACCAAAATAAGATTCCTATAATCGACTTAATCCATAATTTAGGAATTGGCGGTGCAGTGCAGACTGGGTATAAATATGCATATCAAAATAATTATGATATAGTTGTGCAGTTTGATGGTGATGGACAACATGATGTAAGATATGTAAAGAATATTATAGAGCCAATTATAAAAGGAAAAGCAGATATGGTTATAGGATCAAGATTTATCTCAAATATAGATACATTTAAGTCATCATTTGCAAGAAGAATGGGAATAAGGATTATTTCGGTGTTTATAAAATTTGCAACAGGAAAAAAGATTTATGATACTACATCAGGATTTAGAGCTTGTTCAAAAGAATTAATATATGATTTTAACTTATCCTATCCCAGTGAATATCCAGAACCTATTACAACAGCTGAGATCATCAAAAAGAAATACGAGGTTAAAGAAATTCCTGTAGAAATGCAAGAAAGAACAGCAGGTATTTCGTCTATTAGAGCATGGAAAGATATTTATTATATGTTGAATGTATGTTTAGCATTATTAGTAATTAAAATAAGGAGGTATAAAAAATGTCAATAAATTTAACCATAACTTTAACATTAGTTTCATTATGCTTAATTATTTTAACTACATATATCTTAAAAAAAGGAAGAATACCAGAAAAATATGCTCTTCTTTGGTATGGATTTTCTATCATAATTTTATTAGTAGGAATCTGTCCCAACCTATTTTCTTTGATATCAGGTAAACTAGGATTTCAAGTAATGTCCAATTTAACAATAGGAATTTTAATAGGAATTTTAATATTAATAACAATGGCTTTGACAGTAATGGTTGCAGGTCAAAAGAAAAAAACAACATTATTAATTCAAGAGATATCAATCTTGAAAAAAGAGGTTCAAAATGCCAAAGAAAAATAAAATAGGATATAGCATAATATGGAATACTGTTGGAACAACCTTTAATGCTTTTAATTCATTATTTTTCTTAATCATTGTAACTAGAGTAAATGGAGTTAATGATGCAGGAATATTTACATTTGCTTTTTCAATAGCCTGTTTACTTTATGTAATAGGTAACTATAGTGGAAGAAGTTATCAAGTAACAGAAGTAGATAATGATATAACAGATAGTGATTATTTTTATACCAAAATAATTACAAGTATCCTTATGTTTATCATATCAATTTTATTTTGTTTAATAAAAAAATACGATGCATATAAATCACTAATAATAGTATTTTTAGTAATCTACAAATTATTAGAATCAGTAAGTGAATATTTATATGCTTTAGTCCAAAAAAATGAAGAGTTATATAAAGTTGGCATATCGATGTTTTTAAAGTCCCTGATTAGTTTACTTTTATTTTTAATAATAGATTTAGTAACAAAAAAATTACTTCTTTCTGAGATTATTATCATTCTAACAAATTTATTAATCATATTAATTTATGATGTACCCAATATTAAAAAGGTAGGATTGAAAATAGGAAAATTTCATCAAAAAAGTGTGATCAACTTATTAAAAAAGGGATTTTGTACATTTGGTTTTTCCTTTCTAACACTATATGTAATTAATGCCTCTAAATATGCAATTGATGGGGTATTAAGTAATGAGTTACAAACAGTATTTGGTATTATCATTATGCCAGCAACTATATTAATACTATTTGGACAATTCATCATCCAACCATTTTTAACAATTCTAAAATCCACTTTAGAAAAAGATAAAAAGTATTTTATTAAAATGATTATGAAAATGGTCCTTACAATTTTAGGGATAGGAGGAGTGTCATTACTTGCAACATATTTATTAGGAATACCAATTTTACAATTATTATATGGAATTCCATTAGAAAAATATTTAATACATTTATTAATTATTATAATAGGAGCAATCTTTTATGGCATAACAAATATATTTTCAACGGCCCTAACTACGATGAGACACACATTTAACCAACTAATGATATTTATAATTGTTTCCCTATTTACTTTCTTTTTATCAAATTATCTAGTAAGGTATTATAATATTTTAGGAGCATCAATTTCTTATTTAGTTACTATGCTTGTTTTATCAATATTATATATAACAGCATTTTATATTGATATTAAGAGGTGGAAAATATGATAGATGTAACAGTTATAGTACCTGTATATAATGCTTATCATGAAATTGATAAATGTATTAAAAGTATTATCAATCAAACATATAAAAATATAGAACTACTATTAATAAATGATGGATCAACCGATTATTCTTTAAAAAAAATAAAAGAATATGAAAAAGAACATGAGTTTATAAAAGTAATTAATAAGAAAAATGAAGGTGTTTCAAAAACAAGAAACCAGGGAATAAAACAAGCAAAAGGACAATATATCATGTTTATTGATAACGATGATTATATTGATAAAGATTATATAGAGATTTTACTAAAAGAAATTAAAAGTAGTGATGTAGATTGTGTATTTTCAGGTTATAGAAGAGAAAATAGTAAAGGTGAGTGTATCCAAAAAAGAAAATTAAAAAATACTCATTGGTCTAAATATACTTTATTGGCACCATGGGCTAAGATATATAATAAAGAATTTTTAATAAAAAATAAAATAGAATTTTTTTCCTATAAAATAGGAGAAGATGTTTATTTTACATTAAAAATGATTGCCAAAAATGCAAGAATTAAAATAATAGATTATATAGGTTATACATGGTATTTTAACGAAAAAAGTGTATCAAATACAATTCAAAGAGGAATGAGAGAAGATGTAGATATTTTAGTTCTATTAAATGAAATAAGTAAATTTTCTAGCCATGATGAATATATAAGTTACTATATGTATAAGTACTGTGTTTGGTATTTATTATTCTCAGGTAAAGGAGCAAGTAAAAAACAATTTATAAAGGAACACCAAAGATATAAAGAATGGCTAATAAAAAACAATTATTATAATGTATTATCTCCCTTTTCTAAAAAATTAAATGGTGAGAGGATATCCGAAAAAATATGTGTATTGGCTTTTAAACTATTTGATAAGCTACATCTAATACCTTTATTTGCTCACATATATTGTAAAGGAGATTAAAAATGAAAAGTATTCATACATTTGTAGTTTTAGCATACAAAGAATCAGAGTATTTAGAACAATGTATTAAATCTGTATTAAATCAAAAATATAAAAGCATAGTAGTAATTGCTACTTCAACTCCAAATAACTATATTTCCAAATTAGCTAAAAAGTATCAATTGCCAATAATAAAAAATCCCAATCCTGGAAAGGGAATAGGGTATGATTTTGATTTTGCAATTAGCTGCGGAAAAACAGAGTTAGTGACCATTGCACACCAAGATGATATTTATGATGAAGAGTATGCAAAAAAAATTACAGAATATTACCAAAAATATCCAGATGCTTTGATAATAAATACGGGATATTATGAAATTAAAAATAAGGAAAAGGTATACTCAAATACAAATCTAAATATTAAAAAGGCATTACTCTTTCCTTTAAAGATAAGAATTTTATCAGGTACAAAGTTTATGAAAAGAATGCCATTAAGATTTGGATGCTCTATATGTTGTCCATCAGTAACGTTTGTAAAGAAAAAAACTGGTCATAAAGTTTTTGAAAGTAATATGAAATGTGATATAGATTGGCTAGCATGGGAAAGACTCTCTAAAAAAAAGGGAAAATTCATTTATATTAAGGATCCTCTGATGGGACATAGAGTACATGAAGATTCTACTACAACAGAAATCATTAAAGAAAATATTAGAACAAGGGAAGACTACCAACTATTTTGTAAATTTTGGCCAGAACCCATTGCAAAAATAATTAATCATTTTTATAAAAATAGTGAAAAGTCTAATAATTTAACTAAAAATAATTAACAATAGAAAGTTTAAAAATAAAAAAGAAGGTAAAAAATGAAAATAGCAGTAGCAGGTATAGGTTATGTTGGATTGTCACTAGCAACACTACTTAGTCAAAAATATGAGGTAGTAGCACTAGATATAGTAGAAGAAAAGATAAAAAAATAAATGATAGGATATATCCCCTATTAAAGACGATAAAATAGAAGAATTCTTTAAAAATAAAAGATTAAATTTGAAAGCTACATTAGATTATCAAGAAGCACTTAAAAATGCAAAATTTATTATTATATCAACACCAACAAATTATAACGAAGAAACAAATTATTTTGATACATCATCAATAGAAGAAATAATCAAAAAGGTAATTTCGATGAAGCTAGATACAGTAATGATTGTAAAATCAACTATTCCAGTAGGATTTATAGAAAATATGAAAAAAAATATAATATTGACAATATTATATTTTCACCAGAATTTTTAAGGGAAGGAAAAGCATTATATGATAATTTATATCCATCTAGAATTATAATAGGAGAAAAATCTAAAAGAGCAGAAGAATTTGCCAAGATTCTAAAAGAATCATCCTCAAAAAAAGATGTAAAAGTTTTATTTATGAATTCTACAGAAGCAGAGGCAGTAAAACTTTTTGCTAATACTTATCTAGCACTGAGGGTAGCCTATTTCAATGAGTTAGATACATATGCAGAAAGAAAGAACTTAAATTCAAAAGATATTATAAATGGTATTTGTCTAGATCCGAGAATTGGTGATTACTATAATAATCCTTCTTTCGGATATGGTGGATACTGTTTGCCAAAAGTTACAAAGCAACTAAAAGCCAATTATCAAGATATTCCAGAAAATTTGATTAGTGCAATTATAGAAAGTAATAGTACAAGAAAAGATCATATAGCAGAAATGATTATAAATAAAAAGCCAACGATAGTAGGAATATATAGATTAACTATGAAAAGTGACTCAGATAATTTTAGAACAAGTGCCATTCAAGGAATTATCAAAAGAATAAAAGCAAGAGGTATAAATATAATTATATATGAACCAAATTTAAAAGATAATTTATTCTTTAAATCATGGGGAAAATGTTGCAACAAGTTTATATGGAACAAGTGAGATAAGATGTATTAAATCTATTGTTATGACTAATGACGAAGTGGTTACAGAAGTTGATAATATGGATGACTATGAATTATTTAAAAGTATTGGTTTTCAGGTAAAAGGATATAACTTAGTTAATCAATTTTCTTTAGATAATGATGGTTCACTTATTAGTGAATTTCGTTGTAATAAGGATGATGTAAAATATGAAAAGAGATTGAATAAGAGAAGATAGATTAGATTTCTATCTTTTTATTGTGCTGTTTAAATTTATCGGGTATGAATAATTTCTATTTTGTGTAGTTGTCAATGATGTGACACCAAAAAAGTAAAAAATAGAAAAGCGAT
>CANRVH010000020.1 GCA_947643225.1 uncultured Clostridia bacterium | reverse complement strand
AAGAAACAAAATTTTTTTATTAGATTAATTCACGCTATTTGAATAAGAGCCTTTTGATTGCACCAGCTAAACCAAATTTCGTTCTTTCTGATGTTCTTTCAATTTCAAGTTGAGCAAGGATAGTAGTCATTCTCATAAAGAAGATACCAGTTGAAGTCTCTGTATTTAATTCCTCGCATATGCTTTCTAAACTACAATTAGTTTCTCCTAACAAATTACAAATGAATTCTAAATCTTGAATAGAACGAGTAAGTCTATCAAGTTTATAAACAATAATTTTGTTTATTTTACCATCTTTCATATCTTGAACCATTTCTTGAAATTTAGGTCGTTTCATATTTTTAGCTGAAACTCCTTCTTCACGATAAATTTTGTAAATCTTATATTTCTTATAATCACATAATCTTTTCATGCTTTCTTCTTGTTCATCAAGACTAAATCCTTCACGAACTTGATCTTCTGTACTTACACGAGGGTACAAACCACAAATAACTTCTTTTTCATTCAATACAAATTCATCTCCTTTTCTTTTTTCTTGCGACATTTCTTATGACATTTGTTACGACATTTCAAAAAAAGAGAAGTGAAGGTACTACGAAATATAATACTTTCACTTCTCAAAATACATTGTAAGACTATGGGATAAATCTCTATCCACTATATTAATTATACAACTTTTGTCTTAAAATGTCCATTCTGTGAAAGTCTATTTTATAGAGCTTAGATAATCTTCTAATTCTGATATTTGTATCTTATTCGCTAGATTTCTAATATAAATATCAGTAGAATAATTAAATACAAGAAATGTAATGTCTTTGATAATAACTCTATTGGGCTCTATAAAGTTTAAATTAGATTTATCAATCTTTCTAATACTACCATTAATAAATATGGGCTTAGTTTTACAAAACTGACAAATAAACTCTAATCGTTGCTTTAAACTTTCTTCCATTTCAATTTCTTGTTTAATAATATTAATCATAACACCATCCTTCCTTTAGGATGATTTCTTTGTAAACAACAAAAAAACCAATCTTTCGATTGATTTCTATATATCAATGTTCGAAAAGTTCGAACAGATTCGTCAATGGAGCAGACGAGGGGAATCGAACCCCCATCACAGCCTTGGCAAGGCCATATTCTAACCATTAAACTACGTCTGCATTAACTTTTATTAAGAAAATAGTATCAAAAAAAATAATAAATGTCTACTATTATGAATAAAAAAGTTAGAATAATTACAAAATGTAAGATAAATTTTAGAATGCACAAAAGATGAGCAATAATTTTTGTAATCAAAGATAATATTCCTCAAGCAATTTATTTGTCATTTAAAGGAGAAATTTTATTATGGCAAATTATTGTCACTTTTCTTATGAAGAAAGAAAAAATATTGAAGATTGTTTAAATCCGAGAAAAAGTATTAACTAAATATCAAATGGATTAAATAGATTATATTCAACGATTTTAAGAGAAATTGATAGAAATAAAAATACACTCAACCAAATAATTGGTGTACATCTAAGTATTTTGAAAGAACTCCAAAAAATAGTCAATCTCTTAAGTTAAATAAATCTACCTATGTATGTAATGGTTGTAAATCAAGAAGCGGGTGCAGAAAAGTAAGATATACTTATTACGCTAGAAAAGCTGATGGTTCCTATAAAGAACTTATTAGTTCTTGTAGACAGGGTATTAATTTGACTGTAGAAGAGGTTTTAAATATAAATAATGTAATTACTCCTCTAGTAAAAAAGGTGGGCAAATACTAAATCATTTATATATCAATCATCCCAAAATACTCAATTTTTCTAAAGTCTCTTTTTATAATTACATTAATGCTGGAGTTTTTGATTTCAGTCCATTAGATTTTCCTAGAGTTGTGAAACATAAAAAAGAAAAAACAAGAAACATAGAACTAGACAAGAAAGACAAATCAGAATTGGAAGAACTTATGATAATTTTTTAGAATACACAAGCAAAAATCTTCATTTAAATATTGTTGAAATGGATACTGTTGAAGGAAAACAGTCTGACTCTAAATGTATTCTGACTCTTTTTTGGAGAAACTCAAATTTTATACTTATATTCTTACTTGAAAATCAAACTGCTGATGAAGTTACTAAGGTATTTGAATACTTACAACAAACTTTACTCGAAGATGATTATAAAAAATTATTTCAAGTTATACTTACGAATAATGGTCATGAATTCTTTGATGTAACAAATATAGAATGCCATCATAAAACTGGGGAAGTTTTATCAAAAATATTTTATTGTGATCTGTGAGCATCTTGGCAAAAAGGTGGTATTGAAAAAAATGATGAATTTATTAGATATGTATTACCTAAGAAAACTCCATTTAAAAATCTTACACAAAACGATTGTGATACCATCGCTAATCACATAAATAGATTATGCAGAGATTCACTTAATAAAAATTGTCCATTTAAAACTATGTTATTCTTATGCGATGAACAAGTTTTAAATACATTAAACATGTATTATATTGAACCTGATTTGAAACTTCACCTTTTTAAATATTCATTTACTCTTTTGTACAGTTTACTTTTTATTTAACGATAATTACAAAAAAGAAGTTAATAATATTTTTAAATGCTTAAAATATTCACTTTTTACGTTTAAATGTTTATTGAAAAGAACAAAATGATAGGTTTATAAATTTGGAAAATTTGATTTTTGTTATTTTAAAAGAATTAGGATGTTATTCGAATTTGATGGATAAATTGAATTGACTGATAAAATAAAAGAATGGGTTCTTTATATTTTAGGTAGTAATATAGTTTATACTAATTTACTAGGATGTTTTTTTATTAGCACTGATAAGAATTTACACATAGGTGATCTATAATTAAAATAGGATAAGAATATTATCTAAAAATTTTATTTTAAATCCTAATGAACAAGTGTATAAAAAAATTATTGAGTTGTAAAATATTGTAATTTTTTTCTTTATTTTGTATTATGTTATTAATAGGATGGATAAGGGAAAGGTTAGAATTTATCTTAAGTGTTATTAAAAACAATTGATGAAATTTGTAATGATCGAATTTTCGATGGATGCTACAATGCACTTTGGATTCGTTAGATATATTATAAAAAATAAAATTAATATTATAACAAAAGATATATCCTCCTAAATTTTTTTATATGGAGGATTTTATGTGTGGAATAATTGGATATTCTGGTAATAGAGAAACAAAAGAAGTTCTTTTAAATGGGCTATATGCCTTAGAGTATAGAGGTTATGATTCATCAGGTATTGCATTAAGTGATGGAGTTTCTACTAAAATTATAAGAAGTGTTGGTAGAGTGTGTCAGCTTGAAGATAAGATAAGGGACGAAGAGAATTTTTCAGCCAATTATGGTATTGCACATACAAGATGGGCTACCAATGGGGAAGCCAATCTTTTTAATAGTCATCCTCATCAAGTTGGACATGTTACTTTGGTACACAATGGAATTATTGAAAATGCAGATTTTTTAAGACAAAAATTGATACGTAAAGGTTATATGTTTAATAGTGACACTGATACAGAGGTTATTGCTGCATTACTTGATTCTAAGTTAGAGGGAAATAATGTTATTTCTGCTATTAATATGATGATGAAAGAGTTAACTGGTAGTTATGCTCTTGGTATTATGGTTGAGCATGATCCTAATTTGTATGCAGTAAGAAAAGATAGTCCTCTTCTTATTGGATTTGAAGATGATGGATGTTTTTTAGCAAGCGATATAACAGCAATTATTCAATATACAAATCAATATATTTTGCTAGATCATTGTGAAATTGCAGTTTTAAATCAAGGTAACTATCAAGTATATAAAAATTGTAAATTGATTGAAAAAGAAGTGTTAATGTCTGATAGTAAAGGGATAGATCCTAGTAAATGTGGATATGAACATTATATGTTAAAGGAAATTATGGAGGAGCCTATTGTTTTGAAACAGCTAATTGATCGATATAAGGAGGAAGATAGGCAAAAAGAATTGGACCTTTCTAATTATCAAGAAATTGATATTGTTGGTTGTGGATCGGCTATGTATGCAGGTTTTATTGGACAATCTTTAATAGAGGAGTATGCTGGTATTAAGGTACAGGTTTATTCTGCTAGTGAGTATCGTTATAAAAGAAAGATTTATCATAGAAAAACTTTGATTATTTTAATTTCACAGTCGGGGGAGACTGCGGATACGATTGCAGCAATGAGAGAGGCCGAAAAAATAGGAATAGATACTTTAGGGCTTGTTAATTATCCTGATTCTACTATTGCCCGTGAATGTAGACGAGTTATTTTAACTAATGCTGGAGTAGAAATTGCAGTTGCTACTACCAAGGCTTATATTTTACAAGTTTGTGTACTTTCTTTAATGGCTTATGTAACAGCAAAGAATAAGGGGACTTTGAAGTTTGATATTGAGTATGAGGAATTTGAAAATGTTCCAATATTATTAGAAAGTGTTTTAGAACGTAGTTATGAATATCAAGCAATTGCTAATCAAATATATTCTAAAGAATCCTGTTTTTATATTGGTCGTGGTATAGATTATGCGATTTGCATGGAGGGAAGTTTAAAATTAAAAGAAGTTTCTTATATTCATAGTGAAGCTTATCAGGCAGGAGAATTAAAACATGGTACTATTTCTCTTGTAGAAGAAGGAATGCCTGTTTTATGTGTAATTACAGATAAAAGGTTAAAGGAAAAAAGTATTTCTAATCTTAAAGAGGTAGAAGCACGAGGAGCGAAAACAATTGTAGTTACTACTTTTGAGTTAGATGATTTTGGGGGAGAGTTAAAAATCGTAGTACCTGTTGTTAATTCATTTATGCAAACTATATTAGTTGTGCCAGTACTTCAACTTTTATCTTATTATGTGGCATTAAATCGTGGTTGTGATATTGATAAACCTAAAAATTTGGCAAAATCTGTTACTGTGGAATAGGAGAGATTGAGAAAATTTAATCTTTTCTTTTGTATTATGAGAAAATATTAATCGGGGGAGGAGTCTTATGTTTTTTAAGAGAGTTAATTCATATTTAGATTATGAGAAATATCATAATGGCAATTTGTTTTTATTATCATTGGAAGATGATTTAGTTCCACAAGGGATTTGTTCCATTTGTTCTTATATTTTTATTACTTGTTATACTACTAGCCACAATTTTTCTAGAGTGTTAATCTATGATTTAGAGGGGAAGCTTTTTAATACAGTTGTTTTAGATAATAAAAGTCATGTAGGTGGAATTGGTTATGATTCATTTCATCAGTTGCTTTTTATTTGTGATAGTCATGGTACTGTTAGTAGTTATTCTTTTCGTGAGTTCATTCAGGGTAATTTAAGGAGTAAGAAAAGCTATTTAGTGGCAGATGATAGTTTAGGAGGTTCTATTTTAAAAGAAGAAGGTAGAGTAGTTTGTTCTTATTTAACTTGTTTTCAAAATAAATTGTATGTTGGAAGTTTTAATAAAAGAGAAAATGGATTGGTAAAAGTATTTAATATTGTTAGAAAAAGGGAAGGAATTTGTTTGGAATTTATAAAGGAATTTAGTGTTCCTAGTAAAATTCAGGGAATGCAATTTTATCAAGATGTTAGTAATCTTTATTTGCTTTTAAGTAGATCTTATACTAGGGTTAAGGATAGTGAGATTTTATTATATCAGTATCTAGATGATATAAATCATTATATTACACCATTTTTTTCTTTTTCTTTACCACCTATGCTTGAACAAATTACATTGTATCAAAGTAAAAATCTTTTATTGCTATTTGAAAGTTGTGCTAAAAAATATCGTTATAATGCTAAAATAGTGGTTGATCATGTTGTTAGTCTTGATCTTCAAAGAGTGATCTCTGATATAAGTAGTTAGTAAAGGTAATTAGGTAGATGGACAGAAATAAAGTTATAGTAATAAGATATTTTGATAAAAAATGGAATTGATGGTGAAGTGTGTTCTGATGTTATATATATTGGGAATGGATTCATGGATTATTATGCTATTAGATATGTATAATAACTATGAAATTATATAGTTATTTTTAGAAATGATCAAAATATCGAGAAGAAATCAGGAAAGGAAAATACAGAAATATGAAAAAAGCATATAAAAGTTTTCAAATTTGAAGAATTGATAAAGATAAAATTTAATATTTTGTTTAAAAGTGAATAAAATCTATTGCCAAAATATAACTTTATTGATAGAATAGTTGTTGTATTCACATGGCGTCATTGGTGAAGTGGTTAACACGCTAGTTTGTGGCACTAGTATGCAAGAGTTCGATTCTCTTATGGCGCCCCATATTGAATTTTACGCACACCTTTGTGCGAAAGATAAGTAAAAGTTCGTAATACTTGATATTATGGACTTTTTTCTTTGCAAAGGTGGTGAGTATATAAAATGAATGTGTCCATAGAGATTTTAGAATTTCCTTTGTGTATAAAAAATAAGATATTAAGAATTAAAAATATTACCAAACTAAATATAGAATATATTGCAGGAAAGAATAATGGATTTTATGATATTCCAGGTGGAAAAATTGAAAATGGAGAGACTAATTTTGATGCTTCTATTAGAGAATGTTTAGAAGAAACGGGTATTCAAATAATTAATCAAAAATATATTGGTAATTTAGTTATTGAATATTCAGAAATGATTTTTGATTTTGATGTAATAATATGCAAAAAGTTTGAAGGAAATCCAAATAATTTTGATGAAAATGAATCTATGTGGATAGAAATAGAAGATTTAATAAATCAAGAAAAGAGGTTTCCTTGTATTGATATTTTAAAATCTGAATACAAAAAATATTTTAAATATGGTAACTTTAAAATTAAATTTATAGTTGATAAAAATCACGATATTTTACAAAAAGAAATAATTGATAGTGATTGTGGATATGTTAAAATGTGGAATAATTGATCGAAAAAAAGAAATGGATTACCAGTATACGATAGTTGGCTAGATGATTATAATGAAGTATTGGATAGTAATAAAAACAGTGAGATATTAGATTTAGGCTGTGGAAACGGTGCAGATACCTTATATTTAATTGAAAAAGGTTATAATGTACTATCTTGTGATTTTTCAACTGAAGCACTAAATAATATTAAGAATAGTATTCCAAAAAGTAACACTATGTATTTGGATATGGTAGATAATTTTCCATTTAAAGATGAAAGTTTTTCATTAATAATAGCAGACTTATCTTTGCATTATTTTGATAATGAGACTACTATTCATATCATGAATGAAATAAGAAGAATTTTAAAGAAAAATGGTATTTTATTATCAAGAGTTGCTTCAATTAATGACTTTAATTTTGGTTCTGGAATTGGTGAAGCATTGGAGAATAATTTCTACTTTGAGGGGGATTATACAAAAAGATTTTTTGATCAAGAGGATATAAATAAATATTTTGGTATTATTGGAACACTAGAGTCATTTGAAACTTCTATGACAAGAAATGAAGAAGAATATTCAAAACCTAAAGTGTTATATCAAATTAAAGTAAAAAAAATATAGGAGGACTATTTATGAGAGAATTAAAATTATCTCAAATTAATGACGAAAATTTAACAGATGAAAAAATTGACAGTATTGTTTATTCGGATATAGAAGATGATGGATTATCTTCAGAGTATGGTTTTGTTTTTGGAAATAGTATGCTAATAAATGAAAGAGTAAATACTTCTATGGAGGCTTATAAAAAAGGTAGAATTAAAAAAATAATATTTATGGGTGGGGCAAATGGAGTTAGTAATCAAGATAATTCTACAATACCAGAAGCAATAAAAATGAAAGAATTGGCATTATCATT
This sequence comes from uncultured Clostridia bacterium, assembly GCA_947643225.1. Classification (GTDB taxonomy): domain Bacteria; phylum Bacillota_I; class Bacilli_A; order RF39; family UBA660; genus UBA2730. Next base: position 19,693 of record CANRVH010000020.1, on the reverse strand, counting down.
AGGGATAAATGAAGAAGATATATTGATAGATGATACTTCTAATAATACTTTTGAAAATACAGAAAACGCCATGAAATTATTACCAAATAATATTAATCATATATCTATTGTTACAAGTGAATTTCATTTGAAAAGATGTTATGCAATATTAAAGAAAAATTATCCAAATATTTCAGTTACAATGATTCCTTCAAAAGATGGTTTTTCTGATAGAGACAATTGGTTTCTATCGGATAATTCATGGAATTCTGGAAGAAGTCTTGCAACTTATGAAGCACATTTATTAGTGAAATACGCAAAAGAAAATAAAATTTATGATTTAGAAATTAGAAATTTAAATAAAGAAAGAAGGCATTAAATGAAATTACTATATGCTACAAATAATAATTCAAAAGTTTATAATATGCGAAGAAGATTGGAAAATATTCCAATTGAAATAATAACACCTAAAGAACTTGGAATTAAAGTTAATGTTATAGAAGATGGAAAAACAGCTGTAGAAAATGCAATAAAAAAAGCTCAAGCATATTATGAGGAAACCAAAATACCCACTATTGCTGGAGATTCTGGACTATTTATAGATGGTATTCCTAGTGATAAACAACCAGGATTATTTGTAAGAAGAGTTAACGACAAAGTTTTATCAGATGATGAAATGATAGAATATTATACAAAATTAATAGAATCTATTGGCGGAGAAAGTACAGGTTATTATGTTACAGGATTGGCTTTAATCACCGAAGAAGGATTATTTACAACTGAAATAAGCGAGGATAAATTTATTTTATCTTCCACAATTTCTAAAAATAATCATCGTGGAAATCCACTTGATGTAATGACTATAGATCCTGTCTCTCAAAAATTTTATACTGATATGACAGATGATGATTTTAAAAGTTTAGGGCATGTTTTTGATAAAGAGTGTGTTAAATTTCTTCAAGAAAATCTTCTTAATGAAAGTAAAAAATTGCAAAAAATACAATAATTTTTGGCATAGAAATGTGCTTTTTTTGTTGCCTAAATTTAGAAAGGAGATGAGTTTTATTAATTATTTCTTTGAAATAGTCGTGCCACAATTATTAGAGTATTTTAAAGAAAATGCAAATGATGTACCTTATTCTTTATTATCAGAAGTATTAATTAATAATAAGAACTACGAAAGAGAAGTAAAAGAAATGATTGAAAAATCTAATAAAATTAGTAAAAAATATGAAGAAAAAAAGTAAACTGTCGGAGACCAATTAGTGGGTTTTAGGGATATTCCCTAACAAGTAGATGGGTGTGTATACACCATGCTTGATATATTGAATTTCTATATTACGTTACCCGTTCTCTAATATTTTGAAAGGAGAGGTTGTATGAGTGAAGAATGGATAGAAAGAAAAGTTGTTCAAGAGATATTTTCATTAACCACAAAACAATTTGGAAGAGTTATGAGAAATATAAAACGAAGACATGAACATGATTATTATTCATGGATAAAAAAAGATAAAGATAAGAAAACAAAGATATATGTAAATCAAGAATGTGTTGATTGGTTAAAAGAAGTTTATTTTAACAAAGAAGATCATTACTTAACTTCTGAGATAAGATTTTATAAAAAGAAGATTTTTGATTTAGAAAATGAATTAGCAATAGATCATAAAAGAAATAAATATGAATCTTTTTCATTAAGATTTTTACCTTACTTATTTGGTAAAAGTGTAAATGCTATTCATGTAGCACTTCATAGGATGAAAAAAGTATTTCCCTATCCTATAACTTTTGAGGATGATGGTGTTATATGTGTTAAAGAAGAAGGAATTAGATGGTTGTATGAAAATTATTTTAAAAGAGATTATTTAAAAGAATTGGAAGAATATAAATGGGAATTAGAAATTAGAAAAAATAATATGAAGTTCAAGACACACTAAAGTTTATTTGGTATAATATTTATAGTTAAAACTTAATGAAATGAGGTGTTATTGTGAATATTGAAAATATCCAAAAAGCATTGTTAGAATGTTACTCAAAAGATTTATGTTATCCTAAAATTCAAGATAATTGGAGTGAAAATAATAAATGTTTTGGTATGTGTGCAATAACATCTCTAATTATTAATGATTATTTTGATGGAAATATATGTAAGATTCATGTTGATGGGATTAGTCATTATTTCAATTTAATAGAAAATAAAGTTATAGTTTTAACTTCAAACCAATTCAATCATGAAATAGACTATAAGAATTATGAAATAATTGAAAGAGAAAAAATATTAAGTGAGGACACAGAGAATAGATATATCACATTAAAAGCAAGATTAATAAAGAAATTATTAAAGCAAATTGATAAAAAAATATACGCTTGCAAATCTTGTGATAAATTAGTAGATAAATTTCCTAATGATGCGACAGTATTTCTTGGAAAAGATAATGACATAGTATTAGTTGGAGAAGCTCCTGCTAATAATGGTTGGAGAAAAAGTCATAAACTATGGTGCGATATAAATGGAAAAGTATTATCTAGTGGAGTTGTATTACAAAAACTATTTGATATTATTGATAGAAATATTTTTGAAACCACTTTTTTAGAATTAGTTAAGTGTTATCCACTTGAAAGAAAAAATTTGAAAACTTGCTCTAGTAATTGTAAGAACATAATGCTAGAACAATTGAAAATATTAAATCCTAAATTGATTATTACTCTAGGAGAATTTCCGACTAGAAACTTACTTAATTTTAAATTTAATAAGTTTTCAGATGTAGTTGGTAATATATATGAAGTTAATGGATATAAAATATTACCTATATATCATCCTAGTCCTATTTCTCCAATGAGTTATAAAGGAAATATTCCAATCTTTGAAAAAATGAAAGAGCTATTATGAACACCGCTATGATAAAAAGAAAAACTCAATTAGCAAATAATCAAATAGATTTATTTTGCTATTATAATTATGCAGAAATGTTCTTGAATGTTGCTAGAAATGATGAGTCTTTATTTACTTATATGGCACCAATTTTCATACGGGATTTAAGTGTTTTTCTGTTTGAAACTATAAAAATGTATGGGTTTGGATACAATTTTGTAATTGATAATATATTAAATAATGAATTCTATAATGATTTAAAGTATATAAGAAATAGAATTAAATTACATAAAAAAGGTGGAAATAAGGAAGATATCAATTCTATAATATTTATGATGCAAGATAAATATAAAACTAATAAAAAAGATTTTTTGTATATTTTTAGAAATGATACTAGCATGTTTTATCAAAATGGTAAAAGATTTGTTGGTAGTGATTTTTATACTTATTATATATTTGGGAAATTAACAAATAAAATGATTAATCCTGCAATCTTAAAAGATTTTAGTTTTTATATAACAAATTCTATAAAGAAACTTTATGATATTACCATTTGTGATGAAAACAAAAAGAATTTGAGTCAAAAATTCCTTAAAGCAAAAAATGAATACAATCTATCTATTGAATTTAAGGATGAAAAAATTGATAAAATAATTAAAAATTCTGAATTTAACAAAGTGATAACTTTTGAGAGTATTTTAATAATTCAAGAAATTTCATTTATTGAAATCTTATTATGTTATATACTTGATATTGAGTTAATTACTTCTGAATTATTCTTGTACTTTATTGTAAAACAGATTTCAATAAAATTTGATGAAATTTTTGATTCTTTATTTAATATAATAAAAAATATGAAAGAAGGAAAAAAGTTAGAAAAAATATTATTAGAAAACAATATTTTACCATTAAATAAAGAAATACAAGAGTTTGCTAGAAACTTAAGAAATAATATACATTATATTAATTATGATTGGGATATAAAAGAAGGTTTGATTTCTATCGGAGATTTATTTAACAATCAGGCTAAAGTAGACAATTGGGGAGATTCATATTTAGTGCAATTTGATAAAATGTTTAAATTGATATCAAATTTATCACAAACATTAAGAAAATATGTATTGCGTATAAAACTTAATTAAAGAGATAATTTAAAACTAATATTTTTTTAATATAACTAAATATCATGTATAATTAGATTAGAGAGGTGTATTATGAATTGGGAAGAAAAATTAAATAAATTTTTAGAAAACTTTGAATATAAAGATGATATAGTTGGTATTTTAGTTTGTGGTAGCTATATAACTGGACATCCATCTTCGCATTCTGATTTAGATGTCCACATTATTCTTAATGAAAAAGTTGATTATAGAGAAAGAGGAAATAAAATTGTCGATGGATTACTAATTGAATATTTTGCTAATCCTTCAAGAAAAATTAAAGAATATTTTAAGGAAGATTATAAAGATATTAGACCTATGTCGCAAACTCAATTTGTAACTGGTAAAATACTTCTTGATAAAACTGGAGAAGTACAAAAGTTAAAAGAAGAAGCAATAGAAATGCTAGATAAACACTATAGTGATTTAAATACAAATATTAATGACTTAAGTAAATATGGGATGTGGGATATGCTTGATGATTTACAAGATGGCTTAGATAATAATCGTGAAGACTTTGATTTTATTTATTATTGCAATTTGGATAAGCTATTATCCTTATATATGAGAATGATAAAATATCCCTATCATAAAAAGACAATACTGGGTAATATAACAAGTGAAATAGTGCGAAATAAATATTTATTAGAGGAACTTCCAGATAAAGATATTAAGGAATTAATTAAGAACTGTATTGTTCTTACAAGTAAAGAAGAGCGTATGAAAAATTATGAATTACTAACAAATAAAATTTTTGATTTAACTGGTGGTTTTGATATAGATAATTTTAAATTCAAAAGTCCAGTAGATTGTTAGAAAATAAATGTTTAATTATTGGATATAAATTTAGTAATACAAAAATTAAAAAAGTATGTTATAATTAATTCATCAAGTATTAATTAAATACTTTTACTACTTGGGTGCAAAACTCGTTTACTTATTGCCCCATATTGAAATTTCCGCACACCTTTGTGCGGAAAAATAAGTAAAAGTTCGTAATACTTGATATTATGGACTTTTTTCTTTGTGAGAGTGTTGATTATATAATAAGAATTGTATGTATAGAAAAAGCAAAAAAATGTTATCTAGTTTTATTTTTTTTTATGTTTTGGGAAGGTTTAAAGTATGGTGAATGTAGTAAATATTATGGTATGTTTGTAATAATATTCTTTAGTTTAGCTAAGTATTTTGATTACTTGTATTAATAAATAAACCTACTAAGTTTTGCTTAGTAGGTTTTATAATTCATCATCATCTAATTCCTCGTTTTTAGGGGAATCTATTTTTTTCCAACCAGAAGAGGTAATTCCTGGTTCCATTACGATTCTATTTATCAGTTTTTCGATTAGATTTGTTTTTTCACTACTTACTCTAAATGTTGCATATATTCTTGTTTTTGCATCCTCTAATTCTGAACTTTCCATATTTGTTAAGATCATATGTTCTTTATTAATGCTTTGACTGATTAATGTTCTGATTACAATTTCTTTCTCTTCTTCACAGGTTACTTTTAGTCTATAATTATCATATTTCTTATTTTTTGTTTGAATCATATTTAGTTTTTGGGTAATGAATCTTAAAATAATATTGGCGAAAAGAATGAGTATTGTTCCAATCGTTGCTTCTATTAAAAGACCAGCGGCGCATAATGTTCCAATAGCAGCATTACACCATAGTGTAGCAGCTGTATTTAGTCCTTTGACATTAGATCCATCTTTTAAGATGATTCCAGCTCCTAAAAATCCGATTCCTGATACAACTTGGGCTGCAATTCTTGTCATATCAGAGGCATTAATTTGAATAGAGAAGGTTACAAATAAAAAAGCACCTATACTTACTAAGACATTTGTTCTGAGACCAATTGCTCTTCTACGCCATTGCCTTTCTAAACCAATAAAAAAACTCAATATACAACTAATCGAAATTCTGATTAAAAATGTTTCATATGTCATATTAATTACTCCTTTGTTGATTATATTTATTTTGAGTCTTAATTATACTAAAATGCCCTTATTCTGTCAATAATGGTAAACTTAGATTAATATTTTTATATTTATTGTTTTATGATATATTATAGATATCGGAGGTGGTTAGTTTGAAAATGAGTGAAATAGTTATGCTTGGTACAGGAATGGGAGCAACACTTGAGTTATATAATACCTGTTTTTTAATTAAAAATGGTAGTCAGTATTTTTTAGTAGATACTGGAGGAAGTATTGAAATTGTTTCAAGATTAGAAAAAATAGGTGTTGAACTTAATGAGCTTCATCATATTTTTGTTTCCCATAATCATTCTGATCATATTTTAGGTTTGATTTGGATTTTTAAGAAACTTGCTTCTATTAAGAAAATAGATTTAACTATTTATTGTAATGATTTGGTATATGATTCTATTATTCAATTATCTGAAATTGTTCTTCCTAAGGAATTATTAGAAAGGATTTTTCAACTTATTCATTTTCATATTTTAAGTGATCAGGAGGTGGTATGTATAGAGGGGATAAATTATCATTTTTTTGATATTCATGCTAAGGGACCAAAGCAATATGGATTTGATTGTCTGATGGAAAATCAAAAATTGTTTTTTTTAGGTGATGAGCCATTAAATCAACAATTATATAATATTGTGCAAGGTGCCGATTATGTCATGCATGAAGCATTTTGTTTAGATAGTGAAAAGGACAAATTTCGTCCTTATGAAAAGAATCATTCTACAGCAATGAGTACTTGTCAAATCATGGATAGTTTAGGAGTCAAAAATGTAATTTTATATCATACAGAAGAAACACATGGTACTTTGAGAAAGAAATTATATATTGAAGAAGGAAGAAAGTATTTTAAGGGAAGAGTCTTTGTCCCTAATGATATGGAAAGGATTTCCTTTGATTAGAAATGTATTTATAATAATGTTATTAGTATCTATTGGATATTTATTAATTAATATTTATGGTATTGTTAAATGGTCATCGAAGATAAGGTTTGAGAAAGGTGAATGGTCGTATTACTTTTGTATCGTTATAAGGAGGGTAGTAAATGATTTATCCAGAATTTATTAAAGAAAATGATATGTTAGCTGTAGTAGCTCCATCTGATGGAGTAGTAAATAATTTAGAGCTTTGTAGACTAGATTTTGCTATAGAAAACTTTAGAAAGAGAAACTTTAAAGTAAAAGAAACCGATCATGTTAGACATAGTTTTTTAGGACGGAGTACAAATGCGAAGCAAAGAGCACGAGAGTTTGAGATGTTGATTCAAGATGATCAGGTTAAAGTTATATTTTGTGTAGCAGGTGGAGATTTTCTTTTAGAGATGTTACCCTTTCTTGATTTTGATCTTATTCTTGAAGGACCTAAATGGTTACAGGGATATTCTGATATGACAGGGTTATTGTTTACTCTTACAACAGGATATGATATTGCTACTATTTATGGAAATAATTTTAAAGCTTTTGGGATGAGGAATTGGCATAGTTCATTAGAAAATAATTTAGAATTATTAAAAGGAAATTTATTAGAACAAAGAAGTTTTGAGCGATATGAAAAGGTTGGTTTAAAGTATATAGAAGGAAACGAAGGATATCATTTAGATTCAGATGTTTATTGGAATATTATTACTAATCATTCTGAGGTTTTAGTAAAAGGTAGAATTATTGGTGGTTGTATTGATGTTTTGAGTGATTTATTTGGAACTAGGTTTGACCATACAAAAAAATTTATTAATAAGTATAAAAATGATGATATTATTTGGTACTTTGATCAGGCTGAGTTATCTAATGAACAATTATTTCGTACATTATGGAAATTTAAGGATAATGGTTGGTTTTCGTATACAAAGTGTATTTTATTTGGTAGGGTTTATACTGATCATAATTATTATGGAATAAGTTTTATTGATGTGATTAAAAGCATTTTGGGTGATTTAAATATTCCTGTTGTTACTGATTGTTGTTTTGGTCATGTTGCTCCTAGAGTGACAATTATTAATGGTAGTGTTGCAACGGTTAAAGTAAAAGATGGTCAAGGTAGTATTCAATATGATTTTTGTTGATGTTTTGGAGATGTTGTATGGAAAATTTAAATCTTATTTTTAATTGTTATTCGGATGAAGAATATTGTGATTGGTATTTTTATGGAATAGAAGGTAAAGATTCTTTTTCTAGTGATTTTGATGAAGAATATTGTTTAACTTATATCAGTAATTTGAAAAAAGTTATTTTAATGGATTTTAAAAGAATTTTGGATTATAAAATAGTCTATTGTAATTATCATGATGAGCTTTCATCTGAAATAGAAAATTTATTGGATACTTATTTTAATGAGTTTTATGATAGTAAAAATTTTATTACTTTAACAGATTCTTATTTATGTTTTAACAATATGGAGGATATAGCTTGTCTTGAATGTTATCTAAAGTATGATTATAAAACTATAGTTATTGTATCTCGTAATTATCAAACTTTTTATTTTATTAAGAATAGGAAGAATGTAATAACAGATAGAGAAAAAACGATGATCAAGATTTTTTCTATTTGTAATGGTAAGATAGAAGGTAGAACGGTTTTGGTTGAAGGTGGAATTGATTTTTTTTCTTTTCCTACTGTTGATTTTTATGATATAGATCAAGTAGTTGATCAAATTCATTTTCAATTTCAAAAAAAGTAAATTCATTTTGACTAGAAGCTTAATAATTAAATTATTAGGTTTTTTTGATGTAAATTTCTTTTCTTACTCATATACTTTATTGAGGTGTAAATATGCAAAGTTATACAGTACAAGCCGGGGATACTCTTTGTGGTATTGGTAAACAATTTGGAGTTAGTGGTGAAGAAATTAAAGAGGTTAATCAATTAGGTAGCGATAACATCGTAGTGGGACAGGTATTAAAAATCCCTGTTGCTGATAATTATAGTACTAATATTTATACAGTATTACCTGGAGATAGTCTTTATACTATTGCGGAAAGATATAATACTACAGTAGACGAATTAATAAAGCTTAATGAACTTAGTTCTACTTTGTTGGCTGTAGGGCAAAAGTTAATTGTTCCAGGGAATAAGGAGAATGGGTCTGTTGAAAGTTATGAAGTTTATATCGTAAAAAGTGGTGATAATTTATATGATATTGCTAATACTTATCATATGACTGTACAGGAATTGATGGATATTAATCAATTAACCAGTACTGCTTTATTTCTTGGACAACAATTAAAGGTAAAAAGTAATTCTATTCCTTCAGCAAGTATGGAAGAGTGCTATGGGGAGGGATATGTTGAGCCCAAATATTTAGAATATATTGTACAAAAGGGAGATAGTTTATATATTATTGCCAATAAATTTGATACTACTATTGAAAGATTAATGGAATTAAATAATCTTGCTAATATTAATTTGTCTATTGGTCAGGTTTTGAAAGTAAAGGAGTTATGATATGAATTTGATGAGTTATGAGGAGTTTAAAAAAACTCCTAATTATAAGAAATTTATTGAAGAGAATCATGGTATGGGAACTTTAAAAGTTCAGGCTTTTACAGCATATCAAGCTGTTCCTATTTCTGATGTTGAAATTGTTATTACGAAGGATTTTGGAAATGATCGAGTTGTTTTTTTTGAAGGATATACGAATTCAAGTGGAGTTATTGAAAATATCAAGCTTCCAGCTTCAGATAAAAAGTATGATCCAGTAACATTGGAACCATCTGGTCATACTCTTTATGATTTGACGGCTATTAGTGAGGGGTATGAGACGATAAAAAAATATAATGTTGATATGTATAATGGGATTAACTCTGTTCAATATGTTAAGATGATTCCTCAAGTTGAACTGGAAGGGGTAAAGTTTAATGGCAATTAGAAATCCAGTTATTCCTACAGAAATTACTGTTCATTTGGGGGCTCCTGATGAGGCTGCTGATAATATTACAGTTCCTTTTCAGGAATATATTAAAAATGTTGCCTCTAGTGAAATTTATCCAGATTGGCCCACTGATGCGATTAAGGCTAATGTTCTTGCACAAATATCTTTTGCTTTAAATCGGATTTATAATGAATGGTATCCATCACAGGGGTATAATTTTGATATTACTAGTAGTCATATTTATGATCAGACTTATACTAAAGATGGGCAATTTTATGAGAATATTTCTCAAATTGTGGATGATGTGTTTAATAATTATATTGTTAGAGGTGATCAGGTTCAGCCTTTATTTGCACAATATTGTGATGGAAAAAATACAATATGTGATGGACTTTCCCAATGGGGAAGTGTTAATTTGGCCTTACAAGGAAAAACTCCTTTAGAGATTTTAAAATATTATTATGGGGATGATATACATTTAGTTTATAATGCTCCAGTTGAGGAAAGTATTTTAACTTTTCCTGGTTTTCCTATTCTTCTTGGATCTTCTGGTAATTTTGTCAAGACTTTGAAAACGGAGTTAAATAGGATTAGTCAAAATTATCCTGCTATTCCTAAAATTAGTGAGGAGGGACCAGCCTTTACAGTAGAAACGGAAAATGCTGTTAAAAAATTTCAGGAAATTTTTGGATTACAGCCTAATGGTATTGTAGATAAAGCAACTTGGTATAAAATTAAGTATATTTATAATGCTGTTAAGAATATTTCTGATTTATTTTCTGAGGGTCTTACTCCAGAAGAAGTAGAATTTATTTTTAATACAGAGTTAGATTATGGTGATGATACACCTGTCATTCGAGTTTTAAATTATGTATTAAATTTTATCTCTTATTTTGATCAGGATTTACCTTTTTTGAACTTAAAAGGACCAGTTTTTACTAAAGAAACAGAAGAGGCGGTTATTGCTTTTCAAAATAAGTATAATATTGAAACGACTGGGGTAGTTGATGCAAATACTTGGAAGGCTTTAGTAGAGGCTTATGATCAAACTTTACAGCAAATTCCTGAAAAGTATATGATGTATCAATCGGAGTTTTACCCAGGAATTGTATTATCTAAAGGGATGAGTGGTCCTGATATTGTTAGACTTCAAAATTATTTACTTCTTATTTGTCAAAATACACATAGTATTCCTGGTGTAAAGGTTACAGGAGTATTTGATGATTTAACTGAACAGTCTGTTAAAGTCATTCAAGAAAGATATCAATTATTTCCTGGAGGTCTTGTTGATGCTGCTACTTGGTATAGAATAGTAGAACTTTCTAAAGAAAATCCATAGAAACTATAGATTTATTTCTATAGTTTTTGTTTCTCTTTAAAGAAAATTGAATATGATATTTTAGGTGATTAAAATGGATAAAGAGAATGCTATTGGTTTAAATTGTAATGTTTTTCAAGTAAAATATCCACCTCAACATCAGAATGTTCAACCTGGAATGGAATATAAAATGCGGCCACTTCCTGTTTTTGATGATTCTCATTATAAGGCAAGTGGAAAGTTAAAAGAGAAAGTCGCAATTATAACTGGAGGAGATTCAGGTATTGGTAGAGCTGTTGCGGTAGCTTTTGCTAAAGAGGGAGCATCAATTGTTATTGCTTATTATAATGAAGATATTGATGCTGTTTATACAAAAAAATATATTGAATCACTAGGTGCAAAGTGTATTTTATTAAAAGGGGATATTAAAAATAAGAACTTTAGTAAAAAAATTGTGGAGGCAACAAGAAACTATTTTGGTAAGATAGATATTCTAGTTAATAATGCAGGAGTTCAATATCAACAAAAAAAATTGACTGATATTAGTGATTTTCAATTTGATTATACGATGAAGACTAATGTATATGGAATGTTTTATTTGACAAGGGAGGTACTGCCTTATTTGAATGAGGGGGCTTCTATTATTAATGTTACTTCTATTACGACTTTTGTTGGGGAGCCTGAATTGATTGATTATGTAACATCAAAAGGGGCTATTGTTGGTTTTACTCGTTCTTTAGCAACCAATTTAGCTCTTAAAAACATTAGGGTTAATGCGGTAGCGCCTGGTGTTTTTTGGACAGCTTTACAGCCAGCTTGCTGGGATAAGGAGAAAATTCCAACTTTAGGAAGTGATTCAGATATGAGAAGAGCTGGTGAGACACATGAAATTGCTCCTATTTTTGTTTATTTAGCAAGTGATGACTCAAGTTATACAACAGGTCAGGTTTTTCATATTAATGGGGGACAATATAAGGGATAAACATCTCTTTTTTATTGTAAAAGTATTCCAGGTTTATTTGTTTTGCTTTGAATATATCTTATTTAATTTGGTAATATTTTCTATTAGTTAATTAATGTGTTATAATTAATAATAATTGTATTTTAAATGGAGGAAGTTATGACAATAATAGAATATATTCATAAATATAGAAATGAAACATTTGATGAAGTCGGATTTAATGAAGTTGATAATGTTATTCTTTCTGCCATTAGTTATGTTGATTTAGATGAAATAGTTTGTTCTCACTCTTATCAAAAAATTACCATAGAGGAGGCAGCAAGAGTCTTTTTTTCTGAGTATATAGAAAAAAAGAATATAATGATTTCTTATAAGCATGCTATTAAGATATTTGAGGAAATTGCTAAAACTAAACGGTATGGTAAATTGTTTTTATATAATTATTGTTATATAGGTGATGATAAAAAACAGTTTTCTGCTGTTACTATTGAACTTAGTTCTGATCTTGTTTATGTTTCTTATGAAGGGACAGATCATTTAGTTAGCGGATGGAGAGAAGATTTTCAAATGTCTTATATGTTTCCTGTTCCTGCTCAGCAACATGCCATTCGTTATTTGGATCGCTTTACAATGAGTAAAAAAAGAATGATTTTAGGAGGTCATTCTAAGGGTGGTAATTTGGCACTTGTTGCAGCAATGTATACTAATTTTTTGGTTCAATCTAAGATTATTAGGGTTTATAGTAATGATGGACCAGGGCTTAGAAAAGCTCAATTTGAGTCTTCAAAATATAAAAAAATAGAGTCTAAATTTGTTAGTATTATTCCTAATTATTCTTTAGTGGGTCTTCTTTTAAGACATACTAGTAACTATGTTGTTGTCTTGTCTAGTAAAAGAGGGATGATTGCTCATGATTTACTTACTTGGCAAGTTAATGATCAAGAATTTACTTATGCTGAGTTGAGTGTTTTTAGTAAAATTTTGGAAAAGAGTATGTTGGAATGGGTTAACAAATATGATGATTTTCAAAGAAAAATGTTTATAGATTCTTTATTTAAAGTATTTGAACGGGCAAATGTTCAGAGTTTAGTGGAAATTATGGATCACAAAAAGTTGATTTTAAAACTAATTTTGGAAAGTAGAGGGGTTGACCAAACGACAAGAAAAATGTTAAGAGAATTTATTTGGGTTCTTTTTGAATATGCTAAGGATTATAAGAAAATTGCGGAGTAGACAATGAAAAAGTATTTAATTTAGAAGGAACAAATGTATATTTAGGAGAAAGTAAGCTAGAAAAGATTTAGATTAATAGAATAAGATTAGATAGTAGTTTATTTATCTTTTCTATATTTTCCTTTTTTTAATGAATTTTCTTCTGGTGTTAGCACTCATTCTTGACAAGTGCTAATAGTAGTGTTATAACATTTATTGGGAGATGATTATTTAATGAAAAAACAATTTAAGTCTGAATCAAAAAGGTTACTTGATTTAATGATTCATTCAATTTATACTAATAAAGATATCTTTTTAAGGGAGTTGATTTCTAATTGTAGTGATGCAATTGATAAGTTGTATTATAAAAGCTTAACAGATCCAAAAATTAAAGTTGATCGTGAAAAGTTGGAAATTAGAATAGAAAGAGATGAAGATAAAAGAACTCTTACTATTATTGACAATGGTATCGGAATGAGTCATGAGGAACTTGAACATAATTTAGGAACAATTGCTAAAAGTGGTTCTCTTGCTTTTAAGGAAGGACTAGAAAAGCAGAAAGATATTGATATTATTGGGCAGTTTGGAGTTGGCTTTTATTCTGCTTTTATGGTTAGTAAGAAAATAGAAGTTATTTCTAAAACTGTTGAACAAGATGAGGCCTATTCTTGGATATCTACTGGTGCAGATGGGTATCGTATCGAAAAATGTGATTATGATCAAGTTGGAACAAAAATTATTTTACATTTAAAAGATGATATAGATGATGAAAGTTATAGTGAATATTTAGATGAATATACTCTTAAAACATTAATTAAGAAATATTCTGATTATATTCGTTATCCAATTAAGATGGAAGTTACTAAGCATGAACTTGTGGATGAAAAGGAAAAGAAGTATGAAGATAAAAAAGAAATAGAAACCATTAATACGATGATTCCTTTATGGAAGAAAAAGAAAAAAGATGTAAGTGAAGAGGATTATGATCATTTTTATATGGATCAATTTAATGATTATGAAAAGCCTCTTAAAGTGATTAGTTCTTCTGTTGAGGGAGCTACTACATATCATTCATTATTATTTATTCCTAGTCATGCTCCATATGATTATTATACAAAGGAGTATGAAAAAGGATTAAGTTTATATGCTAGTGGAGTTTTAATTATGGATAAGTGTAGTGACTTACTTCCTGATTATTTTAGTTTTGTAAAAGGTGTTGTTGATAGTGAGGATTTATCTTTGAATATTTCTCGTGAAATCCTTCAAAAGTCTAATAGTTTGAAAGTGATTGCTAAGTCGATAGAATCTAAAATTATAAAAGAGCTTACTAGTATGCTTAAGGATGATCGTGAAAAATATGATGAGTTCTTTAAAGCTTTTGGTACTCAATTAAAGTATGGTGTTTATAATAATTATGGAATGGATAAGGATAAGTTAAAGGATTTAATTTTATTTTATTCTTCACATGAAGCTAAGAATATTACTTTACAAGAATATATTCAAAATATGAAAGAAAATCAAGAAGTTATTTATTATGCAAGTGGTGAAAGTATTGATAAAATAGATAAATTACCACAAGTTGAGCAGATTAAAGAAAAGGAGTATGACATTTTATATTTAAGTGAGTATGTGGATGAATTTGCTATTGGTGCATTGCAGGAATATGAAAAGAAGAAGTTTGTTAATATTTGTCGTGATAGTGTAGATTTATTAAGTGATGAAGAAAAAGATCAGGATAAAAAGGCAAATGAGGAAAATCAGGATTTACTTACTAAAATGAAAGAAGTTCTTTCCGATGTTAGTGAGGTTAAATTTACAAATAGGTTAAAAAGTCATCCTGTATGTTTATCTGTTAAAGGTGATGTTTCTATTGAAATGCAGAAAGTATTTGAGGCTATGCCAAATAATATTCCAATAAAAGCTGAAACAGTTTTGGAAATTAATGAAAATCATCCTATTTGTGATAAATTAAAGGATTTATATCAGAATGATCAAGATACATTCGAAAAATATGCTAAAATTTTATATAGTGAAGCTCGTATGATTGCTGGTCTTAGTGTAGAAGATCCTACAGAAATTAGCAATTTAATTTGTGATGTCATTGCAAAATAGCATCTTTTTTCTTTTTTTGATAGATGTTAAAATAATATTGGTGATTAGGTATGAAAATTAATTTAGATAATTTTATTTTAGAGGAATACAGTTCTTATAATAGTGAACATGTCAAGGTGGTGTTTGAATTAAATAAAGATCAAGATACAAAAAGATTTTTGGGAGATGTTGATTATACGATTGAACAGACAATGATACGGAGAACTGATGATTTAAATCATTATAATATTGCTTTTATTCCTTATTATAATGATTATCCAATTGGCTATATTAGTCTTGTTTATCTTCAACATGAATATCAAATTATTTATGGAATTTTGAATCGTTTTAGAAAACAAAATTTAGGAGCTTTATGATCAGATAGATAAATTATCTGTTTTATAGTTGAATTCTTCTGAAATAGTTAGAGTTAAATTAGGTCAAGATGTGGAGTATCAATCTAATTTTAGAATGTTAAAGGTGGTTTATTCCTGTTTATATAATTATAAGAAAAATAAGGGAAGGATAGATATGTTGGTGAAATATATAAAATTGAGTTAGGTTTGTAGAAAGTATCCTAAATTTCAGCTTACAACATTTGGTTGTGGTGGAGTATTATTGGGTCATGAAGAACAGAATCATAGAATTAAGCAATTTGAAAAATCAATTTGTTTTAAAAGAAATGGGAAATAAAGTTGGGTTGTTTAATTAGAAATAATGGGAGATTAATTTAAATATTAGTCTTTTTTTCTTTCTTATTATGAGATATAATTAGTATGATAAGGAGAATAGAAAGATGAAGAATGTTTTAAGTAAGAAAGAGTTATATCAAATAGATGGTTATTTTAGGGCAGTTAATTATTTATCTGCTTGTCAACTTTATTTAATGGATAATCCTTTGTTAAAAAGACCTTTAGAAATTCAAGATATTAAACCTAGATTAGTAGGCCATTGGGGAACTGCCCCAGGGCAAAACTTTATTTATACTCATTTGAATCGTGTGATTAAAAAGAATAATTTGAATATGATTTATTTATCTGGTCCAGGGCATGGTGGTCAGGCTATGATTGCTAATAATTATTTAGATGGTACTTATACTAAATTTTACCCTCATATTACAGAGAATGAGGAAGGAATGAAAAAACTTTTTAAACAGTTTAGTTTTCCTGGAGGAGTTAGTTCACATGTTGCACCTGAAGTACCAGGTTCTATTCATGAGGGAGGAGAACTTGGATATAGTTTATCCCATGCTGCTGGTGCAGTACTAGACAATCCTGATTTAATTGCAGCTTGTGTTGTTGGTGATGGCGAGGCTGAAACAGGACCACTTGCTACAAGTTGGAATATTAATAAATTCCTAAATCCTTTAACTGATGGAGTGGTTTTACCTATTCTTCATCGAAATGGTTATAAAATTGCCAATCCTACTGTTTTTGGTAGAATGAGTGAAGATGAAATTGGTTATTTCTTTATGGGGCTTGGTTGGCAGGTATATTTTGTATCTGGTCATGATGTGATGAGGATGCATCAAGATATGGCAGCAACTCTTGACCGTTGTATAAAAGATATTGAAAAAATTAAGTTGGGAAAGAACAAAAAATATCCTTTAATTGTTTTAACTACTCCTAAGGGTTGGACTGGACCAAAAGAGGTTAATTCACAAAAAATAGAGGGTACTTTTAGGGCCCATCAAATTCCAATTTCAATTGATCGTGATGATCCAAAAGATTTAGCTTTTTTGGAAAAATGGCTAAAAAGTTACCATCCTGAGGAGTTGTTTACTGATAATGGAAAGTTAAAAAGTGAATTTAGAAGTTTTATTCCAACACCGAGTAAATGCATGGGGGCAAGTAGTTATAGTAATGGAGGATTACTATTAAAAGAAATTATTACTCCTAATTGGGAGGATTATGCAATAGAGGTTCCTACTCCTGGTGCAGTGGAAAAGCAAGATACAACTATTCTTGGTAAATATATTAGGGACTTGTTTGTTTTAAATGCAAGTCATAAGAATTTTAGACTTTTTGGACCAGACGAAGCTCTTTCTAATCGTTTTAATCATACATTTGAAGTGACTAACCGAACCTGGAATTTTAAAACTTATAAAACAGATGAATTTTTAAGTGATGATGGTAGAGTAATGGATGCCTATCTTTCGGAACATTTATGTGAGGGAATGCTTGAAGGATATTTACTTACTGGTCGTTATGGTTTCCTTCATAGTTATGAAGCTTTTGTTAGAGTAATTGATTCTATGACTAGTCAACATGCTAAGTGGCTGAAGACTTGTAAACAAATTCCTTGGCGGAAGGATATAGCATCTCTAAATTATTTGCTTGTTTCTCATGTTTTTCAACAAGATCATAATGGATATACTCATCAGGATCCAGGTTTTATGAATCATTTGGTAACTAAAAAGGCAGATATTGTTAGAATGTATTTACCACCTGATAGTAATTGTTTGCTTTCTTGTTTTGATCATTGTATCAAAACAAAAAATTATATTAATGTTATTATTGCTAGTAAACATCCTAGACCACAATGGCTTTCTAAGGAACAAGCAAAAGCTCATTGTACTAATGGTATTGGTGTTTGGGATTTTGTAAGTGATGATAAAAATCCTGATGTTATTATTGCCTGTTGTGGGGAGACACCGACATTAGAAGCCATAGCAGCAGTTCAAATTCTTAAAACATCAGTTAAAAATATTAAAATTAGATTTGTTAATGTAGTTGATTTGATGAGACTTTCACCTAAAAGTGTTCATCCACATGGACTAAGTGATGAGGAGTATGATTCACTATTTACTAAAAATAAACCGATTGTCTTTAACTTTCATGGGTATCCTTCTTTAATTCAGGAACTTACTTATCAGAGATTTAACCGACGTTTGTCTGTTCATGGTTATATGGAGGAGGGAACTATTACAACATCTTTTGATATTAGAACTCAAAATGAGATAGATCGCTTTCATCTTGTTATTGATGTTTTAAATCAGATTGAGAAATATAAGGATGCTTCTAAACCACTTATTGATTGGTGTAATCAAATGCTTGGAATGAATAAAAACTATATTCGTGAAAATGGAATAGATATGCCTTATATTCGAGATTTTAGATTTGAAAGTAGTAATAAATAGGTTTTTTTCTACATTTAATTAAATAAAAGATTTATTTGCAGTAGTAGCAGATAATTTTTTTATTATACGAGGTGGAAAATGATTCAATTTATTTTAATTTTATTTGGTTTTTTCTTATTAGTTAAAGGTTCAGATTTTTTAGTAGATGGTGCTAGTAGCATTGCAAGACGTTTAAATATTCCGTCTATCATTATTGGAATGACGATTGTTGCAATTGGTACTAGTTTACCAGAACTTGTTGTTAGTGTTAAGGCGGCTATAGAAAATCATGCAGATATTGCAGTCGGTAATATTGTAGGTAGTAATATTACTAATTTACTGTTAATTTTGGGATTATGTTCTATTATTAAACCTTTGACTTTTTCAAAGGAAACAATTCGATATGAAAACTTTTTTATGATTTTTGCTACATTACTTTTTTTCTTTTTGGGGCTAAATTTTGTTGATGGAAAGCTTAATTATATTACTAGAAGTGAAGGTATATTACTGCTTATTTTTGCTTTTTTATTTATGTTATATAATTTATATATGGCAATTCATCAGTCTAGTGATATTGGGAATGAGACAATAGAAAAGGAGAAAAATTTATTTTTTTCTATTGTTTTTGTTATTTTGGGAGTTATTTCTTTAAAAGTAGGAGGTGAATTAGTTGTTGAACATGTTAGTTTTATTGCTAAATATTTAGGAATTAGTGAAAAAATTATTAGTCTTACTTTGGTTGCCTTTAGTACTAGTTTACCAGAGTTAATTACTTCTATATCTGCTACTAGAAGGGGTTCTATTTCTTTAGCAATAGGTAATGTTATAGGATCTAATATTTTTAATATTCTTTTGATTATTGGTACAGCTGCTTTTATTCAGCCCGTTTATTTTGCTCCAACTTATTCTAAAGATATGATACTTCTCTTTTTTTCTACTGTTCTTTTTGCTATTTATCCTTTAGTTGGAAAGAAGGGTATTATGACTAAGAGAGAGGGTTTTCTTTTTCTACTGATTTATCTCTTTTATGTCATTAGTCTTGTTTATTAAAGATCACATGTATGGTGAATCTAAATATAATGTACATTTGTAAATGATGTGAAACAAAAATTTATATAAAAGTGACTCGTATT
>CANRVH010000019.1 GCA_947643225.1 uncultured Clostridia bacterium | reverse complement strand
TTTATCAAATTTCATTCTTTTTTCTAAAAATCCCCAAAACTCTTTACACTAACATATCATTTGATAGTATTTCCAAAGTGGGGAGATTTGTAAAACAAACCATTATAAAATAAAAAAACGGTTAAAAACCTAAAAAATGCTTTATAATTGAATTACCAAACAAACAATAGAAAGCGAGGTTTTAACCGTATGAAAATTATACCACTTATCAATGAAATTACGAATACTTTTGATAAAACTTTTAGTAAAAATTTAAATCCACTCAATTTAGAAAGCAAAATTAGAGATGTTGGCAATACTTTTACATTAAGATTGTATGAATCTTTTCTTAATTATCTTGATGAAAAGTTTAAAAACTCTAAAGAAAGAAAAAAGAACCTTAATAACTTCTGTTGGTTCTATAGTTGTAAATTCTACTTCTTATATTGATAAAAAAACGAAAAAAAGATTTTTTTTACTTAGAGATATTCTTCATTTAAAACCCTATCAAAGATTAACCAATGAAGCTGAATATCAATTAATTGAATATGCTATGACGAGAATATGAGCCACTCTGCTTGTCACGCTTTAAGAAATACTGTTATATCTCGTAGTACTGTCTCTAAAAAAAATTGCTAAATTAGATGGTAGTATTAATGAAGTCATTACTAGATGCGAAAATCAACCCAATGTTTTATACCTTGAGATAGATGAAATTCATGCTAACCTTCAAAAAGTGGTAATAAGATCTGTCCTTGTGCTATTGTTCACGAGGGATATGAAGAAGATCTTGTAAAAAGGAAAAAAATTAAAAACATTCGTTACTTTGCTTCTTCTAAATTAACATATGAAGAATTATGGGAAGTCATATTTGATTATGTAAATTAAAAATATGATATTGATAAATTTAGGGTTATATTTGTATCTGGTGATGGTGCTCCTGGTATTAAAAATTATACGAATTGTTTTCCGGATGCTAAATCTGTTCTTGATCCTTTCCACTATATAAAAAAACATTTAAAATATATTTTTAAAGATGACACAAAGTTAAGAAATATTGCTGATGATTATATTAGAAATGACTTAATAGATGATTTCAAATTACTTGTTAAATTTCAAATAAAAAAATATCCAGAACAAGAAAAATAGATGAAAGACCATCTGAATTATATTATTAATAATTCAGAGGCAATTAAAAATCAAAATGATGAAGATTATAAAGTTCATTGTTCCATGGAAGATCATGTTAATCAAGCATTTGCTAGATACATTACTTCTTCCCCTTATGGATTTTCAGAAAGAGGGCTAGAAAATAAACTAAAATTACTTGTTTATCATGCTAATAAACATGAATTAACAATTGAAGATTACTATAATTTAAAATATGAAACTAACAGTTATGAAGATATAAATATTAGAATTAAGAAACTATATAATATAAAATACGATTAAAAGATTTCATTCAATAATTCATTGGAATATAAAATAAATACCAAATTACCAATCTTAGATTCAGCTTCCGATAATAATAGTTTAAAAGAATTAACTTCTATCAGACAAGAAATATACGTAATTTAAAAGAATAGATATTGACTATCTACTCTTATCCATTTTAAAATAAATTTAATTATAAATCTTATTTTTAGGTAAATATCTCCACACTTATTCTACACTAACATATCATTTTTCTTAATTTTAATTTAACTACATTCATAATGTTAAAAATGTTAATTATCTTCTTTTATAAAAATCAATTTTTTAGTATATTTATTATTTTCTTTATTTTTAGAAGTAGTCCATGTTGGGATAGTCTATCTATTTAGAAATAAAATTATTTCTTATCCCATTCATCATATAAAGAAATAAGCTATAATATTCAATCAGCATATTTTTTCTTCATATTTTAAAATTGTATTTGCTATTTGTTAAACTTTTTGTATCAATATTAAAGAGGATACATTTCAAAATACTTATTAGTTATTTCTTTTGTAATGTGAAGTGTTACTAAGCTGGCATAATCTGTACTAGAGTTAGGATGCGAAGAGTCAGGTGATGTTACAATAATAGAAAATCTAGGATTCGTTGCTGGTGCATAGCCAATATAGGAACTGGTAATAGTTTCGGTGTCAATTACACCATCACCATCTGTATCTAAAAAGCTTTGAGAAGTTCCTGTTTTTCCGGCCGAATCAAATTTTTCGTCAATATAACCTCTTCCATAGCCTCCTGCTTGATGCATAACAGCATAAAATCCTTCCTTTACTCTAGCCATATATTCTGGAGTTGTATCAATTGTATTTAAAACCTTTTTCTCTACCTGTAAAATTGTTTTTCCTAAGGATTCATTATTTGTTGCTTCATGAACTTCTTTCAATAAATGTGGTACTAGTCTACTTCCTCCATTAGCAATTGTTGTAATATATTGGGATAGTTGAAGTGGTGTATAAGTTTCGTATTGTCCCATAACATAATCTAGTAGATTTCCTGCTGCTTTATCTTTAGAAGAATAGCCTGTACTTTCAACTGGTAAGTCTATTCCTGTTTTTTCGCCAAGACCAAATGAACGATACATTTTTCTATAGGTGTCAAATGCTGATTGATTGAAATTTAAGCGAATTCCATTGAAATACTCTTGACCGTTAACTCTTATTGCTGCTTTAAATTGATAAACATTACTACTTTTAGCAAGAGCAGTTATATCATTAATTCTACCTAAAGTATGAGATGAACATTTTTGAGGTGCTCCTGCTACTTTTACACACTCATCGATCATATATTCTCCAATTTTAACCGCTCCTGTATTATAGCCAACTAACATTGAGGCACCTTTAACTACAGATCCTGGAGTAATGGGTGAGGTTAAAATACTTGTTGTATGATCTATAATTTCATCATTTACAATTTTCTTAGATGACATGGCTAGAATTTCTCCTGTTGTTGGTTCTTGAATAATAACACTAGAATGATCATAATAAGTGGTGTTCATTTCTGTTTTGGTCTTTCTTACCTGATCAGTTAAAATTTGTTCTACCTCTTTTTGCAAATTAATATCAATTGATAAAACTAGGTCATTTCCTCTTTTTCCTTCTTTTAATAGTTTTAATTCATGCGAGTTTACAACTTGATATTTTTCTTTAGTCCCTTTTAAATATTCTTCATATTGTTTTTCTAAATAACTTAAGCCAACACGGTCATTTAAAGAATATCCTTTTGATAAGTAGTATGCCTTATCACTAGCAGGAAGTCCTTCTTTAGAAGTTGAGATCGTTCCTAAAACACTTCTAAAAACGTCTCCATAAGGATAAGTTCTCTCCCAATCTAATTTTGTATTAAATCCATTTAATTTTTGTGTATTTTCTGCAATGTAAGCATATTCTTCCTCTGTTAGACTTTCTCCTGTTTTAATTGTTTTTTCTTCATAAGTATAACCATGATTCATTAAATAATATAAATAGGCGGCTTTATTATCTACTTCTGTAAAATGATTTAGTTCTTTCTCTGTTATTCTTTCCATTTCTAATTTTTCTATTTCTTTAGAAGTTAACTTTCTTTGGTTATATTGTTCCCATTCTTTTTTTGTTATTCTTTTTTTTAATTTTTCTGGATATTTTGCTAGATAGAATTCTCTTTTTTGTTGTTCATTTAGTTTAGAAATATCTAAATTTAAATGTTTACTTACTGTATAGGCGAGTTTGATTTCATCTTTTGTCTTTATTTTCTTATTTTTCTTATAATAAATTGTTTTAATTGCTTTATTGTCTACAATAATATTATAATTTCGATCATAAATTCTCCCTCTTGGTGCTGATGGTCCTTCTACAATTGTATAGTTTAATTTCTTTAAGTTTTTCTTGTGTGTTTTATTTTCAAAAATCATAACATGAAATAATTTTAAAAAGATAGTGAGGAATAAGATAATCATGATTACTAAAAATACTAATATTCTTCTATTTAATATCTTCTCATTATCTATTTTTTTACTACTATTTTTTTTCTTGGTTGTTTTTCTTTTTTTTGTCATAGTCATTCCTCCTTATTAATAGTTTATCACATAATTAAAAAGTTATTTCATATATTTTTGGTATAGGAGGAAAAAATGTACGAAAGATTAATTAAAAATAATATTGGTTATTTAAATGAGCATATGGTACGTGGTTTTTTAGAGAATAAAAAAATTTATGTAAATGAAGAGGAAGCTTTAATTATTACAAAATTAGTTAAAGAAAATTGGAATAAGTTATATCATAAGGATTATGAAGGTGTTTTTGCCGAATTGAAAAGTAAGGTAAAAAAAGAAACTTATGATCAACTACTAAGTCTCTATTTAACTTCCATTAGAGATTTTCTTTAACTTCCTCTAGCAGATTTGGATTAAAGGTTTTCTCTTTAATCATTTTTATTTCTTTTTTATATGGTGGATATCCTTCTATGAATGGTGTTTCTAATATCTTGGGGATATCTTTTAATTTGTCATGATAAATAATTTTTAATAATTGTTCAAACCCTATTGTTCCAAATCCTATATTTTCATGGCGGTCTTTATGAGTAGAAATTGGATTTTTACTATCATTAATATGGATACATTTTAAATAATTTATGCCTATTATTTTGTCGAATTCTTTTATTACATCATCAAATAATGATACATCATAGCCAGCATCATTAATGTGACACGTATCCATACATACACCTATTAGGTTTTTATTTTTTATTTGATCAATAATTAATTTTAACTCTTGAAAATTACGTCCTATTTCTGTTCCTTTACCAGCCATTGTTTCTAAAAGAATGGTTACTTTACTATCTTTTAACACTTCGTTAAGCCCATTTATAATATTTTCTATTCCTACTTCTACACCTAGACCAACGTGACTTCCAGGATGAAGAACTAAATATTTCATTTGTAATTGCTCGCATCTTTTTATTTCTTCTTTTAAAAAGGAAACTGCAAATTCATATTTTTCTGTATTAGCTAGATTAATAATATATGGGGCATGAACAACAATTTTATTTTTATCGATTCCTACTGTTTTCATTCTTTCTAAAGCTTTTTTTGTTTGCTCATCATTTATTGGACTGCGAACCGTATTTTGTGGTGCTCCTGTATAAAACATAAAGGTATTTGCCCCATAATTTATGGCATCTTCAAGGCTTCCTAATAATCCTTTTTTAGCATTATAGCTTACATGACTTCCAATCAACAACATAATACTCTCCTCATATATTTAGACTATAACATTAAAAAAGAGAATCGTCAATTCTCTTAACAGAAAGTTTTATAGTTGATACTTGATGAGGTCTGATTAATCTCCTTCGCAGATGGCATCTAATGTATAAGTGCCTTCTCCAAGCTTTAAAGGTCCTGTGGTTACAGCTGATATATTGTTTTTTGTAGCATTACCAGCCTTTACAGAAGATCTATTTAAATTATTTTCTTCAATATAATTTTCTACTCCATTTTTACCTTTATCTATCCCAACAAAATAGTATTTAAATTTATCTGATCTACTAGAATCTGTTTGAGTATTAGCGACTATTACATATCCAGATTCATAATCTTTACCAAAAGAACTTGTTTTTCCACCACGCTCTAAAACAACGGTAGTTATTGGGACTGCTACATAAGTACCATTAGTTGGTGCTTGGCAGATTGAACCTGCTTCTTGTGTCCCATTTTTTACAAATAAGTCTCCATCAAATAAGTCTGTTCTTACTGCATCAATAAATTTTTTCGCATTTGTAGCATAAGTGTCTCTTCTAGATTTTGCTATAGCTTGTGTTACAGCTGGAATTGCTGTCATCATTAATATTGCTAAAATAACAATAACCGCCAATAATTCTATTAAGGTAAATCCTTTTTTATTTTCTTTCCTATTATTCATTTTTTACTATCTCCCTTATCATATCTACTTTTAATTGTAATATCATTCTTTTGTTTCGTCAATCATTTTATCTTTATTTTACATCTTTTTACTTATATCATTTCTGTTCTTTATTAGAAGATATTAATGTTTGAGACTATTTATCTATCTTATTTTCTATTCAGATTTTGGCATTTTCGCAACTTGAACTTTCATATGAATCAAAATCACTTTTTTTCGCTTGTTTTACATACTGAATTTTAGCATTTTCCTTTTCTAATAAATTACTTTCTACTAATTTTACTCCCCTATCATAAGTTTTATTATTTACTGTAAACTCCTCTACTAATTGAACATAGTATTTATATTCACTATCTTGATATCTTACTTCTACATAACTATAGTCTTCTAAATAGTTTCCCCCATTTGGTGGCGTTTGTAGTTCTGTTTTATCTAAAACTTTGATACTATACTTTATACAACTGGAACTGCTAGGATGATCACTTGTTGTTTGGGTAAATTGGTACTTTGCTAACTTTACTAGTTTTTTGGCATCTTGTATATAGTTTGTTCTTTTATTTTTATCATTCATACTAGCAATATTTGGTACAGCAGTTAACATGATAATGGCAATTACTGAAATGGTAATAATTAGTTCTACTAAAGTAAATCCTTTTTTATTTTTCATAAGTGACTCCTTATTTTTATTATACTCTGTGAGTCTTAATAAGAAAATAGTATTTTTGGTTCTTTACATAATTTTACTTTTTTAAGATGCTGTCTAAGTTTTTTAATTCTTTTTCAGTAGTCATCGTGTAATACTCTTTATTATATAAGGAGTCATAACGAAATAGAGAAAACCCACTATATTTTTTATTATTTCTAGCTATAATAATTTGTTTTCTAATGATATCATTGTTTTCGATCCACTCTGATGAACCTTCTTTTGCATAAGTATCTTCTTTACCAACTTTATAAAATGCTAAGGTATAATAAATCTTGATCTTTTTATTTGTTACTATATCGCTCCATTCGTTCATTGTTTTAATAAATGGTTTAGCTGTATTATTAAAGCCATAGTAAAGTTGGGGCATGATAAAATCGATATATCCTTCTTTACTACACCAGGTTTTTACATCAGCATAATTTTTGTGATAATTGTTTTCTATATTCCCATCTGGAGATATTCCAAATTCTACATTCTGATTTATTTTTTTTATCGATTGATAAACTTCCTTAATTAGATTATTAATTACTTGTAGATGAAATTCTTGCTTTGTTAGATCATGTCCTTTTTTTGTGTATTCTAAGTTATCTATATCATCATTTGGATAAAAATAATCATCAAATAATATCCCTTTAAATTGATAATTTTTTACTAATTCTTCTATTCCCTCTATAATGTGTTTTTTACTTTCTTCCCTTGCTGGATTGTAATAATAAATATCTCCTATTTTTTGAACTACAGAAGTATCTTTATATTGATCAGCATAGGTATTTTCTATTAATTCTTCTTTTGGTCTAGTTATTCTAAAGGGATTAATCCAGATATAAATATCAATATTTTCTTTTTTGGATTCATTTAGAAAATATTCTAAGACATCATAGTTTGTTCCATCCTTTAAAATAATACTTTTGCTTGTTGGAAAAAGAGTTGTCTTATAAATTGCATCATCGTAGCTTCTTACTTGTAATATTAGAGTATTAAATTTATTTTTCTTTGTCTTTACTATCATACTTTTAATATTTTCTTTTGATTCTTCTTCTGTTTTATTTCTAATATAGGTATTTAATTCCATGTAAGAGACGAAAAGAGCCCTTGTCTCCTTTTGAATTGTACTTTCTTTTACCCCTTTTTTCTCATTAGTTTTTTCTTCTTTATTTTCAATAATAAGAAAAGAACTTATCACTAATATTAAAAATAGAAATATTATTTTTTTCATCAGATCACCTAAAAATAGCATATCGTTTTTTTGATGAAAAATTTGTCTATTTTATATCCTTATTTTTAATAATAAATAATTTATTATTGTGATAAAAAGCATAAAAAACTTGGTCTTTGGTTAATCTTTCTTTTTTTAGTGAATCATCAATCCAAGTTGATGATTTATCTATTTCTTTTAATGTTTCTTCCATAATTCTACCATCTAATATAACAGGTAGTGGAAAACTTCCAAAATTATTTCCTTCTTTAGTAAAAACAGATAAGTTACCATTTGTTTCTAATACTGCATAACTTACTTCTTGAATGGATTTTATTCCTTTACTTCGAAGTTCAATTAGTAAATCACTAATATTATATCTTTGTTTTAACATTTCTTTAAAATTAATTTTACCCCTATTAATAATAACAGAGGGATTTCCTTCAAATATATCACGAATTTTACTATGTCTTAAAATTAATCTAGAAGTGATAATCTGAATTAGAACTAAAGAAAATAAGGGGATTACCGATTGTAATAAATTTGTTTTATAATTATCTATAGATATTGCTGCTAGTTCTGCTATTAATATCGAAACAATTAAATCCATGATGCTTAACTCTCCTACTTCTCTTTTACCCATAAATCTATACGCAACGTTAATAATAATGTAATAAAAAAGTGTACGAGCTAAAACCGTTAGATATACCATAATCATCACCTAATATTATTTTGTTATAATGTATATTTTTTTATACATAAACGTATAGTTTATTAGAGGTGAAATATGTTTTCTTTAAGGGATTTTATTAGACAATTAATTAGAATATTGATTTACTTTCTAGTTCTTAGTCTTATTACAACTATTTTTTATTACTTTAATTTTATTGGAGATAAAGTATGTAATTATATTCGACTTATTGGATTTATTCTAATTATCTATTTTAATAGTAATACATTAAGCAGAAAGATTAATACTAATCATTTTATTCATGGTGTTCTTTTGGGAATTAGTATTGTTGCTCTTTTTCTCATTTTAGCACTTGTGATGCAGTATAAACTCAATTTTAGATTTATGATTTATTATTTATTAATATTCTTAGTTTCTATCCTTGGAAGTACTAAGAAGAAAAGAAAAAAAGGGATAAAATAAACCCCTTATTTATAAAAATCTGATTTTAAATTATCAGATTTTTTTATTATTTGTTAATGAGACAAATCCTCTTTTTATATAGACTCCTTTATTAAAATTATCATTTTGATCAATCATATCTATAGCATCATATATTTCATTTATACGATGTGCATCACTACCAATTGTTACTTTGCTACCACCTAATCTTTGATATAATTCTAGTTTTTTTGTACTGGGAAATGAGTCCAGTTCTTTTCTTCTTACTGCAGAAGAGTTTATTTCTAATGCAATATCCTTTTTGATCAATGTATCTAATATTTCGCATATGATATCATTTGGTATCATTGAATCATCGAACTTTCTTCTTACGTAGTCCATATGTCCTAAACTATCAATACCACCATTTTTAACCATTTGTAAAATTCTTTTATAATAAAGTAATATTTCTTCCTTATTATTTTTTTTAGGCATAAGATGATTACTACCAATAATATAGTCTATCTCTAGTTGATTTACTTGTTCTAATTCATTTAAATATATTTCTGGATTGGAAAACTCAAGGCCTTTAAGTAATTTTATATTAGGATTCTTTTCCTGTAATTGATCTATTTCTTCTGAATATATTTTATACCTATTTAGAAATTGTTTATATGAAATTTGACTAAATTCTAGATGTTCTGTAAATGCCATATATTTTAATCCTAATTCTTGTCCTCTTTTGACCATTTCTTCTATTTTCATTTGTCCATCATATGAATAAATGGAATGCATATGGGTATCTGCTAAATATTTCATTTTTTTCTTCCTTTCTACTTATAGAATAGACCTTTTTATTTAATAAGTAAAATATAATTATTCTATTATATCCATAATTTTTAGTTATGATATAATGATATTGGTGATGAGTATGTATCAAAATATAAACTTAAATACTTTAAAATATTTTATTGAAGTTGCTAATACTAAAAATATTACTAAGGCCAGTAAGTGTCTAAACATTTCTCAACCTGCATTAACTAAGGCGATTAATCAACTTGAGCAAGACCTAAACTCTTTCTTATTTATCCGAAGCAAAAAAGGTGTTTCTTTGACACCTGAAGGGGAAATTTTATATCAGTATACTAAAACTATGTTCAAGGATCTTACTTGTACAATTAATACAATCAATATTTCTAAGCAAAAGAGTGGTGACTTATATATAGGTGCTACTACTACTAACTTTCTTGAGGTTGTTTTACCAAGTCTAAGTGCATTCAAAACCAAATATCCAGAAGTTCATATTCATATTATTTTGGAGGAGATTCATGTTTTAGAAAATTATAATAGATTAGGCAAATTGGATATTTTGATTAAAAATGATTATGAATATATGGAAAATATAGAACTTATCCATTCCTTTGATATTCAGGATTGTTTTATTGTTTCTAAGAATTTTGTCCCCTCATTAGAAGGTAGGGTCTTATCATTAGAAGAAATATTACAATATCCTTTTGTTTTATTGAGTAATATTACCCATGGTCGAAAAAACTTTGATTCATATCTTAAATCTAAGGGTATTCTCTTTAGCCCTACTTATGAATTTAATAGTTATAGTTTATGTAAAGAGCTGATTAAAAATGGATTTGGTATTGGAATAGGAAACCCTATTCATTATCAAGAGGAGCAATTTACTATTTTAAAGACTGATTTTCGTTTACCAAAAAGAAATTTTGATGTTTGCTTAATTAAAACTTCTAAAAGTCAAGTTTTGAAAGATTTTATTCGGTTCTTATCAATATCAGGATAGTCCTATTTTTCTATTATTTGTTTTTTCTTTTATCATGGAAAGCATAAGTTCTTTGATTACTTTAATGATTGTATTAGTTAATACTCAAGTAAATGAATTCATTATATATCTTCCTTATATAATATAGTTAAGATATTTTTTATTTAGATTTAAGAGATATCCAGAAACTTATTATTTTGTAGATCAATAAGTATATATTATAATGTTTGTAGAGAGTAGTTTTAATAACTTCCTTGGACACTTGGCTTTTATTTAAGTAAAACCTCTTTTTTATAATTTGAAATGAAAAATTCTAATATATATTTTTATTTTTTTACATAGTATTTAATAGGTGATTTTGATGAAGAAAATCGTATTAAATTCTATGATTATCTTTCTATTATGTTTTTTATTTCATTATTTATATAATATATTAAGACTTCCTGTATTAAGAATTTTTTTACCGATTAAAGAAAGTATTTTTGAACATATAAAAATGCTCTTTACTGCAGGAGTTGCTTTTTCTTTATTTACTAGAGAAAAAAATAAATATTTAAAAGCTTTAGTTCGAGGTGTTTTATCTTGTAGTATTTTTCTGGTTGTTTATCTTCCCCTATTCTTAAGTATCAAAGAGAAATTACCTCTTACTTTAATCATTTTGTTTAGTAGTATTTTTATTAGCGAAATAATTAATTCTAAAATAAAAAAATACTCAAAAGAGATGAACTATTTCAGTATTTTTTTGATTTTAATCATTTATTTTTCTTTTTTATGTTTAACAGATAATCCCCCTTCTCATTTCTTTTTTCAAGACTTTTCTAGATAAGATTATCTCTTAGAAATGTCTTTACCTTTTGATCCATATAAACATCTATTTTTCCCCTATTGGTTATTTTAATAAATCCCATTCCCTTAATCACTAGATCTTTATTAAATTGTAAGTCATAACTCGTCTTGTATAAATTGTGTAAATCATTGTGACGAGCGGTTATAATTCTTTTTACTTTTAAATGATTTGATAGATAAAGGGTAAAACTATTTCTTTCTCCTTCTATATAGTCTAATCTAAATAAATCCTCTATAATAATCGATTGACCCTTTTTTAATTGATATGTTTTAGGTTTTATTTCTTTTTGGGGATTTAATTTTCTTAGCATTTTATCATCTATATAATTTGTTAGAGAATCCCCATCTACTAAACCTGGAGTATCAATTAAAGTTAAGTGATCATTAATTTCAATAGTAATAGTATTTAATGTTGTAGAAGGTAGAGGAGAAATGGTTAATTCTTGGGTTTTGTCTGAGTAGTTTTTAATTAATTTATTAATCAATGTTGATTTACCAGCATTAGTATGACCTACTACATAGACGTTTTTTGATGTTTGATAAAATTTTATTCGTTTTAAAAGATAATCAATATTATAATTTTTATTGCTACTGATAATAATAATATCATTAAAATCAGGATATCTTTCTTTAAAATAATGAACAATCTTTTCATCTTTAACTGATCTTGGAATAACATCTCTTTTATTAATTACTAAAATCAAGTTGTTTGGTAATATTTTTTTTATTTCATTTAAGTCATCTTCAATATTTAAAATATCTACCACATAAATGACCAATTCTTTCATTTTAGCAATTTCTTTTAGAATCTTTTCATATTCCTCGTTTGATTTTGTAACGGTTTGATATTCACCATAATTTTTAAGTCGGAAACATCTCTTACAAATATCATTTTCCATACTGGTTGTATATCCTTCTTTAGTAATATTTTCATCTTGTAATTCTACTCCACAACCAAGACATTTTTTATTCATAATATTTACCTCTTTCGAATAAGCCTAACTTTTGATATTTAGTGATTAATCTATTTTCTATTATACGATTTAATTTGGTTATTTTCAAATCTTTTACTCCAATAGGATCAACTAAAATTGTTTTAATTCCAAACTTTTTTCCCGATAAGATATCAGTCATGAGTTGGTCTCCTATCATAATCATCTCATTTTTTTGAAGTTTATATTTCCTTTTGATTTTTTTTAATGCTCTTGTTAATGGTTTCATTGCCATACTAATTACTTCTATTTTTAAACACTCTTGATATGGATTTGCTCTTTTTAGAGAACTATTGGTAATAATAAAAACTTGAAAGTCTTTTTTTAACTTTGTAATTAGTTTTTGAACTCTTTTAGGACAGACTTCTTCATCTAAAAGTGCAAGAGTATTATCTAGGTCAAATATTAAACATTTAATTCCACTATCTTTTAACTTTTGATAAGGAATACTTTCTATATTTTTTACATAAATATGGGGCAAAAGTTTCAAATTCATCACCTACCTTATTATCTATTTATTAGTTATTTACTCTTTGAGAAATAACTTCCATATCTTTATCGATTACATCGAAAGTATAGCCATTTGCTTTAGCATATTGAATGATTTTTTTTAAACTGTCTCGTGTGTGTGTTTTGGTATCATGCATTAAGATTACATTTATTTTATCATGAGATAAACCATTAGTTACAATATCATATACTTTATTTGGATCAGTTGTTACTCCTGCATCTCCACTTGATAAGTTCCAATCATAATATTTATACCCTCTTTTTAATACCATTTCAGTTAGACTAGTCATAATTCCCTGTTTATATTTTCTACTAATGGTATTACTACTACCTCCTGGAAAACGGATAATCATTGATTGTTCTCCTGTTATTTTATATACTCTATCTTGAACTTGCTTTAAGTCGTTAAAGTAATTTTCAACGGATTGATATACTTGGCTGTAATTATGAGTTGCTGTGTGTAAACCGATTGAATGACCTTCATCATATGCTCTTTTAATCAATTCATCTGGTCCATTATTGGTGACAAAGAAAGTCGCTTTAACATTTTCTTCTTTTAAAATATCTAGTATTACATTCGTTGTTTCATTTTGTGGTCCATCATCAAAAGTTAAATAAATTGTTCCATTACTCGCTTTTTTTACAACATTAACTGTTCTTATGACTTTGGTTTTATTATTAGCAGAGTCTGATACAGAATAGGTCAGATGATAAGTCCCTGGTGTATTGGTATCAATATTACCCTCTATTTTTACTTTAGAGGTTAAATCTTGATCACAATTATCCGTAGCTTTATAGCCTTCTTCTTGATATGGTGTACCTGCTATTATATTAATTTGTTCTCCATTTTTTAAGGTGATTGTTGGCTTTACTCGGTCTTTTTTTATTATTTTTCTTTCTATTCTTGTTTTATTTTTAGCACGATCAGAAACAATATAAATATATTTATCTTTTTCTTTTTTTACTTTTACTTTAGAGGTGATATCTCCGTCATAGTTATCTACTGCTTTATAGCCTTCTTCACTATAACTTTGATTAGGACAAATATAAGTTTCTTTTGTACCATTTAAAATTAGTGCAGGTTTAGTTAAATCTTTTACATAGATTATTCTTTTTCTTTCGCTTTTAAAAAAGCCTTTTTGATAAGAATAGGTTATTTCATATTTTCCTATTTTTTTAGAATTAACTTTACCCTTTACCTTTACTTTGGTAGGATTATTCTTTCCATCTATAATTAACTTATATCCTGGTTCTTGATAGTTTTCTTGATAGTTTAAAATTATTTTTTCTTTATCTTTTAATATAATATTAGGAGCATACTTCCATTCTATAAAAATAGTGATTAATACAAGTAAGAAAAAGCAAACAATAAAGATCCCTTGCCAACTAATTGATAAAGATTTTAATTTTGGACTTTTATTTTGTTCTTTTTTATTAATATGCTTTTCCTCTTTTAAGTTTTGTTTTTCTTCTTTTCTTTTTATCTTGCTCACTGTATTCACTTCCTAAATTTCAATATTATTATACATATTTATTATTGAATAGTCTAGGAAATTTATACTTTATTCGATATTGTTATGTTTAATAAACTCTCGTAAAATTTTTGTTAAAGCTCTTTTTTCTATTCGTGAAACATAACTTCTAGAAATATGCATTTCTTTAGCTATTTCTTTTTGAGTTAGTTCATCGTGATCATTTAGTCCATATCTTTTTACTAAAATTTCTTTTTCTCTAGGGGTTAATATATTCATGTATTGATTTAATAGTTTTATATTATCTTTAACTGCTAAGTCATCTAAAAAATCTTCTTTTGGTGTTTTTAATACATCAATAATTGATATTTCATTTCCTTCTTTATCATAACCTATGGCATCATTTAAAGAAACATTTTTGGAAAATTTGTTTGTGCTTCTGAAATGCATTAAGATTTCGTTTTCGATACAACGAGCACAATAAGTTGTTAGTTTTACTCCTTTATTTTGTGAAAAAGTATCTACTCCTTTAATTAAACCTATGGTTCCTATTCCAATTAAATCATCTTGATCGGATTCCTTGTAATCAAATTTTTTTACAATATGAGCGACTAATCTAAGATTATGCTCAATTAATTTATTTCTAGCTTCTTTATTTCCTAATTGTTTTTCTTTTAAATATTTTTCTTCTTGTTCTTCTGTTAATGGTTCAGGAAATACTTGATTTGAGTAACTTCCTGTTACAAAAAAATTTCTTAGTAAATCTATAAATTGAAAAAACATATAATCACTTCCTTTTAGTTAATTATATGTTTTTCTTTTTTTAATATCTTAAATTTATTATAGAGAATTAATTTCATTTAAAGTTGCATTTTTGGCATAAACGTTTACTTTTACAGTAAAGGATTTAGCTGTGTTTGATAATTGATAGCTCGAATCTACCCACATTCTTAAACGATAGTATACAATTTCTGATGTCGTTCCATAAATTCCTTTTGTTGCTAGGATCATTTCACCCGCTTTAGCACCTATATTATCATCTTGGTCAAGTGGAGTATATGCGGTTGGGTTTAGTTCTTCTTGATCATAAATTCCTGCGGTTGTACCAGATTGTAAATAAAGTCTTATTTCATTATTCGCTAAAGTTGAGTTGTTGTCTTTTGTTGCTACTACTTCATAGATTATTCCTTGATCTCCTGTTATTTCTGTACTAACTGTAAAATCAAATAAATCATTTTCATTCGATAAAATTTTTCCTGCCTCTTCTGATATTGGCATTGCATTAGTAATACTAATTCCTGTTTTTCCTTCGGTATAGTTCATAGTAATGGTTCCCGTTTTTACTTGATTGATCTTTTTACCTTCACTAGCATATTGGAAAACAGCATAAGTTACACCTATTACTAATAATACTAGTAAGAAAACTAATATTACAATTACTGTAGCTTGTACTCGCTCATCTTTAACTTGATTTTTACTTTTGTTTTTTCTTTTATTCTCTTTCATTTCTCTACTCACTTTCTACTATTTATCCTTTCCTATTTTTGTTAGTTTATCAATAATTTTTTCTTTTTTTCATTATCTATGCATTTTAAGGTGTTAAGGTATTGTATTATTTATTCTCTTACTTCTTCTTTTTCCCTTCTTATTTCTACTGCTTTATAAGCTTCTTCTACGTCATTAAAATATATTGTTTCTTCTTTTAGTTTTTGATAGGTTTCATTGCCTTTTCCTAGTATTAAAACCATATCTTTCGGTTTAGCCATATTAATTGCTTTTCTAATTGCTGTTCTTCTATCTACTTCTATTTCATAATTTTGGTGGGTTTCTTTAGCTGTTTTGATTAATTGCTCAATAATATCTTGTGGATCCTCACTACGGGGGTCTTCATAAGTAAAGATGGCATAACTTGCATTATCTAATATCGTTTTTCCCATAATTGGTCTTTTCAAGTAATCTCTTTCCCCAGCAGAACCGATTACGACAATGGAGCGATTAATATCTAAAGTATGAACAAAATTTAAAAGATTGGTAATACCGTTAGGAGTATGAGCATAATCGATCATTACATGGTATGGTGTATTTGTATCTAGTAATTCCATTCTTCCATCAACATTTAGCTGATCTAAGTTTTTCATCAATTCTTCCCAAGTATAGTTAAGTGATAAGCAAGCAAGGAGTGCTCCTGCTAGATTATATACATTGAATTCTCCTAATAAGGGACTTTTTATATCATATAATCTATCTTGATATTTATAAGTAATATAGGTACATTTAGGATTTACTTTATAATTTACGATTTGAAGTGTATTATCTTCTCCCTTTCCATAAGTTACAATTTTTCCGTTACAGGTATGTTTTATTTCTTCAAAGTGGTGATCATCATGATTTAGAACACAAACTCCTGATGGTTTCGTTTGTTTAAATAACATACTTTTACATTCTATATAGTTTTCATAGGAACCATGAATATTTAAGTGTTCTTTAGTAATATTAGTAATTACTGAAACATCGAAATAAAGTCCTTGCATTCTTCCTCTGAAAAATGCTTCACTACTTGTTTCCATGCAAGCATAAGGACATTTTGCTTGAACAAATTCATTTAAGTATATTTCTAGTTTATCGACATCTGGAGTGGTATTATCTGTTTTTGCTTTAAAGTTTTTGTAACTACGTCCATTTGTTCCAATATAGCCACATTGATCTTTGCCGATTAGTGTTTGAATGATTGTTGCGGTTGAAGTTTTACCGTCTGTTCCTGTTACACCAATCATTCTTAGTTTTTCTTCTGGATAGTTGTAAAATTTTCTACAAAGAAGTGGTAATTCTTGATTGGTATTTTCTACTTTAATTACAGGAATAGGAGCTTCTATATTATCTTTACTAACAACTAATGCACTTGCACCTTTATTTATTGCTTCTTCAATATAGTCATGACGGTCAACTTTTACTCCCATTGTACAAACAAATAAATCTCCTGGCTCAATTTCTTTTGAATTTATTTTGATTCCTTTTACTTCTACATTACTATCGATATCATAAAGTTCATTTAATCTCTTCATCTTGATTCATCTCCTAGTATTTATTATATCGTAAACTTA
Organism: uncultured Clostridia bacterium; assembly: GCA_947643225.1. Taxonomy (GTDB): domain Bacteria; phylum Bacillota_I; class Bacilli_A; order RF39; family UBA660; genus UBA2730. Next base: position 10,661 of record CANRVH010000019.1, on the reverse strand, counting down.
TGTAAAATCAAGGAAAAGTGGTTGATATAGACAGTATTTTACGGTATTATAAATTAGGTGATAAATAATGAAAACTGTCTTAATTGGTGCAGGAAGTGACTTGGGTGTCCATATTGATGGAGCTAAATTTGGTCCAGTTCAGTTAATTAACGATATAAAAGGCACTTATCAAGGAGAGATCATTTCTTTTCTCCAAGATGATCAGATTATTAAAAGTAGAAATCTTTCTGATCGAAGAAAAAATGAGTATGAAATTGATCAGTTTAATGCTAGGGTTTATGAGGCAGAAGTTGACCAATTAAAAAAGGGTGTTTTTCCTATTACACTTGGTGGAGATCATTCTGTTGCTATTGCCAGTAGCTTGGCAGACTGTTTGGTTCATGAAGAAATTGGAATGATTTGGATTGATGCACATACAGACTATAATACCTTTGAATCTACTGTAACAGGCAATATTCATGGTCTTCCTTGTGCCGCTATTAATGGATACAAGTGTCATGAACTTAGAAAATTTCACAATGGGAATGTTATTGATCCTAGAAAAACGGTTATCGTTGGTGCTAGAAGTATTGATGATTGGGAAAAGGATAATATTAAATATTCTGGTGTTACTGTATTTACTACTCAGGATTTGAAAGAAAAAGGAATTCAAGCTGTTATGAATGAGGCTTTTCAAATTGCTGGAAATCGAACAAAGTCTATTCATGTTAGTTATGATTTGGATATTATTGATCCTGAAGTTGCTCCTGGTGTTAGTGTTCCTGAGGTAGATGGTATTAATGAAGAGGAAGCAATGAGTATTTTGAGAGAAGTACTAAATCATATTGAACAAGTTTCTTCTATGGATATTGTAGAACTTAATCCTTTAAGAGATGTTAATCGTAAAACAGAACAAATTGCTCTTAATATTTTAGCTACTACTATTCAAAAGGTAGAAAAGGAAAAGGGAATTAGAAAATTTGAGAAAAAATATTAGATCAAGAAAAAATGATGAACTTATCACTCATCATTTTATTTTTTGTAAGAATATAGTTGTTTTACTTCTTTTGGATTGAGTTTACGAAATTCACCACTTTTTAAGCTTTTAATATCTAAAAAGGCAAAATATTCTCTTTTTAATTTCACTACAGGATGTTCTATTTCTTTAAACATTTTCTTTACTTCATGGTTATGTCCTTCTCTTAATATTAATGAAACATAACTAATATTTGTCTTTTTGTCATATTTTCTGACTTTAATATACTCTGCTTTATATTTTTCCTTCCCGACTATTACACCCCTTTTAAGAATATTTACTTCCTCTTTTGTGACTAATCCCTCTACTTTTGCATAATAACTTCTTTCTACTTCATTTTTAGGATGCATCAAAATATTGGCAAGGCAACCATCATTAGTTAAAATTAATGCTCCTGTTGTATCATAATCTAATCTACCTACTGGGTAAATTCTTTTATCTGTATTGATTAAATCTACTACTGTTTTCCTATTTTTTTCGTCATTTGCAGTACATACTACTCCACGTGGTTTATTTAAGAGAAAATATACTTTTTCTTCTTTATTAATATTTTTACCACCAATTACAATATTATCTGAGTAATTTGCACTCATACCAATGGTTGCTGTTTTTCCATTTACTTTGACTTTACCTTCTTTAATTAGGTCTTCTGCTTTTCTTCTTGAACAAATTCCTGCTTCTGCAATGATTTTTTGTAACCGTTCTATTTTGATCACCTTCCCATCCATTTCTTAAAAGTATATCTTATTTTTTGGAAAATGAAAACATTAAATAATAACTTATTTTATTTTTTTGCATAGGATACATTAAAGGAGTGATTTTCATGTATAGATATAACAATTATAGTGTTCCTAATAATACAGGCTACAGCCAAGTTTCATATAGAAATAGTGGTAATAATTCAGCTAATGGTTACTATGATGAGAGAGGATTTTGGATTCCCTTTGTCGTAGGTGGTCTTGCTGGTGGAGCTTTAGGATATGGAGTTGCTAATAATAACTTTTTAAGCAATAATTACAATTCTTTTCCTAGACCTTATCCTGGTTTTTGTCCAGGCCCTGGACCATGTATGATGCCATATCCATATTTTTAAGTCGATCTATTCGACTTTTTTAATTTATGGGAAGTTCTATATAGACATCTGTTCCTTTTCCTTCTGCTGATTTATAATACATTTTTCCAGAATGAAGGTGAATGATTTCTTTAGAAAGAGAAACTCCTAATCCTGTACCATTTCGTTTAGTGGTAAAAAAATTCTCTCCTATTCTTTTTAAGGTTTCTTTATTCATCCCAATACCTGTGTCACTAATTTTAATTGTTACTTGGTTATTTTTTTGGTAGACATCTAAAGAAATTTTCATTTTGTCTTTTTTGGCCTCTATACTGTTTTTGAAAACATTAACTAATACTTGTTTTATTCTATTATAATCTACTTCCATATATAATTCATCATCTGGAATATTAAATTTTGATTCTATATTATTATTTTTTAGTAATGGCTTTATTTCTTCTTTCATTTCATCAAGTAATAAATATAAGTCTGTTTCTTCTTTTACGATTTTTATTTTTGTATAATCTAAAAAATCATCCATTAAATTTAGAGTTCTATTTATTTCATTACTGATAATAGGAACATATTTTTTGTACTCTTTTTTCTGTTGATTTTCTAACATATCTAAATAACCTCTACATACTGCTAATGGATTTTTTACTTCATGCGTTATTTTAAATAATGATTCTCGTATTTCTTTTTCTCTATTTAATTCATTTAAGGTGCTGTTATAGTTTATGATATTTTCGCTTTTATCAAGGATCATAATGATAATGTAGGAAAGGAAGGAAAATAATAATGAACTAAATAAAATATAATAAAGCATTTCTAAAAATGGTGATTCTGGCATAATATAAAAAATCGTTTGATGGATGATTGTAATTGTTCTAATTATAATAAAACTATTAATAATGGCAATATTTCTATTTTTCTTGTTGTAAAATACTAAATAGGCTGTAAAATAAGCTAAATATTCTATTATCAGCAAGATTAGTGAAAAGTGAAACTTGTAGTAATTGAATGCTATTAAAATAATAGAAATTAAGATTGAGCTGAGTTTTTGGTCTTTCATAAGACTAATTACTAGTGGAATATTAAATAAAAGTGCTGGATATACTGTTTTGAACATCACTCCATATCGGATCAGCATATAAAGCGAAGAATAAAGAGCTAATTCTAAGAAAAGTTTCTTTTCTTTTTGTTCTAAATTTCTAATATAAGCAGTATATATTATGTAAACGGTTAATGGAAATAAAATATATACTGTATTTGTAATAACTCCACCAAATATTGACATATATAATCCCTTCTTTCTGAACTGATTATATCTTTTTTTGGTGTCGACTTTTGTCGATTCATGTTGTTTTATGGAATTATATGTCTAAATATTAAAGAATTTGTATTACTTTTTTATTGGTGTAATAGCAAGATGTTGAGATTAAATAAAGAAGTATATTTTAATATTACTCTATTCAGGTCATTAGGAAATTTACTTTAATCTTTTTGGGATTATTTTTTGATCATATAAAAAACTCCTATTTTTTTTACTATAAGTATAGTAAAAATTTGGAGTATTTCAAAATAAGATTGTTTTTTTCTGTAGTTTCTTACTTTTTGCTATATTAACTTTTTATAGCTCAACATCATACCTAGCCTCTTCTATTTCTGTTAAAAATGTAGTGTCAAAAGTGGGCAAAGACTTATTAATTACATCTTGATAGATATTTTTAGAGTTTTCAATTGCTTTTCTAAAATCTAAAACATTGACATATTTTCGATTATCAAAAACAGCATAACTAAATGCATCTTGAATCATTGTTAAGGTAACATCTGGATATCTTGAACCAATTTCATAAATCCTTTTATATTCACTCGTAATATCAGTTAAAAATTCCATCATAGTTTGTTTAACAAAATTAGAATAAAGCATTTTGGCTCCTGTTCTTTTCTCTATCTTAGGCAATGTACCCATGCAAATTTCAATATTCTGTTCCCTAGTAGGTTCTTCTACAATTACTTTCTGAAAACGTCTAACAAAGGCTTTATCTCTTAAAATATATCGTTCATACTCCTCTGTTGTTGTTGCTCCAATAATTTTAATATCTCCCCGATCCAGTCCTGGTTTAAACATATTAGCAAAATCAAGACTTTCTCCTTTTCCCATTAAAGTATGTACCTCATCAATAAATAAAATTAAATGATGATATTCCTTTAACTCTTCCATCAAATTCTGAATTTTGGACTCTCCTGTTACTGGATCAATTCCAAGTAATGCAGATGTATTAATTTTAATAATTTGATAATCAAGTAAGGCATTAGGGACTTTTTTATTTTGAATTAAATAAGCTAAACCCTCAACAATAGAGGTTTTACCAACACCTGGTTTACCAGTTAAAATAGCTGATTTATCAGGTGTAAGTAAAGTAAGCATTAATTCTTTTAACTCTTTATCCCTTCCAATAGCTGGATTAGTAATAAATTCTTTTTCATTAAAATTTTCTCCATAAGTTTTTAAAATACTAATTCTTTTACTTTTAATATCAAAAGATTCCCCACTATGTCCATTCCTATTCATTTTACTTAAATTCATAAATTCTTCATTCATTTCTTAATCTCACCCTTAGTTTTATTATCAGTTTTTAATTAATCTAAATTAGTACAATATTATCTAGTATTGATATTATAATTAGTATATCAAATATTTCTAATTTAATAAATACTAATAAGCATTCCCTTTACAGCAACGTAAATACTAGAAATTCGATACCAAGTTGCAAAATCAACTATTCCTGTTTGTGGAATACTAAAAATATTTTGAAAAGTTTTAACTGCACTTACTGTATCCTCTCCAAAAAAACCATCTGTCTTTCCAATTTTCTTGATTGCAGGATAACTTCCTCTAATAAAATTTAATTGGTTTTGGATGATTTGAACATCTCTACTACAATCTCCTTGTTTAAGTGGAGTACCTGGATAAGAATAAGGATAACTTTCTACTACTCGAGCAGTATCAAGACTAACTCTTCCATAGTAGTATTGTAAAATTTGAAGAGCAGTATATCCTTGATCTCCTAAATATTTAGAGCCCCATTGACTCAAGTATCCTACTTGTTCTGTTGTTGCCTGATAATGAGCTAAAATTGGTTGTGAATGAATAGGACCTTTAATATAAGTCGTAAAAATTTCATCTACAATATTGGAGATCGAATCAAATATAGTTCTACCTCTAGTATACTTTTGATCATACGTTGTTGTTGATGTAAGTGTAAAATCATATCCCTTTGATATATACCATTCTGTATAAACTCGATTTAGGGTAAAAGAAATGATAGCTAAGACATTAGCCTTAATCGTCTCTTTTGGCCAAGTACTATATATTTCACTGCAAGCAACATTTTTAATATAATCAACAAAAGGAACAGTATAATTAGGGGCATTTTTATTAGAAGGTATTCCATCATGAACAATAATATTTCTAGGAATCACAACTTCTTGTAAAACATATGGATTGATTTGTTCTCCCTCATCATCCGAAGTAACAGTAGGTGGATATTCTCCCCATAAGGTAGGAGGATCAATATGAACAGTATCTTCTACTACTTCACTATTACTTTCGTTAGATAAATAAATATCTTGTCTAGATATTTCGTTGGGATAAACCTCTACTCCCTCATATCGCATTGTTGTAAATCCCTCTTTTGATACAATAACTGTATATGTACTATATGGTCTAACAGTATTTTGCTCCTCTTCTGAATAAATAAGATCAGGAGCAGCTAATTCTACCATTTCTGTTTGACCAGACTCATCTGTATAAAGTTCTAAATTTGTCTCATCACCAATAATATCTACTCTAGCATTCGAAACAGGCAAAGCAATATTATCGGCATAAACACTAACCATTAAATAACCACGAGCCATTTATTTATCACCTCTCTAACATATTATATTCTAGTTATTTGTAACAGCTCCTACTAATTTTTATATAATACTATAAAGAGGTGAAAAAAATGGATAATTATCCTACTTTACAATTAGGTGATACTGGTAATGAGGTTAGAATTCTTCAACAATTATTAAAAATAGTGAATCTTTTTCCTGGAAGTATCACAGGAAGTTTCGATACAACAACAGAAAATTCTGTTAAAAACTTTCAACAAATCAATAATCTAGAACCGACAGGTATAGTCGATTTAAATACTTGGACATACTTATTAGAGCAAACCGCGACTCCCTATCCTCAAACAATCGATTTTCCTCCTACCCTCTCATTAGGTGATACTGGTGAAGTGGTAGAGGATCTACAACGAAAATTAAAGACTACTCTTTATTATGATCAAGAAATAAATGGAGAATATGATACTGAAACAGAAAGTGCTGTAAGAGTTTTCCAGTTAAACAATCAAATCATAGCAAGTGGTATAACAAATGATCAAACATGGTATAGTTTAGAACAAGCTTATTCTTCTCTAGATTGTGATTTAACTCCTCCAGTAACAGAAGAAACAGAAAAATATATTGTTCAAAAGGGAGATACTTTATATGGTATTGCTCAAAAGTTTGGTACAACTGTTGATGAACTGAAAAGATTAAATAATCTATCAAGTAATACTTTGGTTATTGGGAGTACCTTACTTGTTCCTAAAAAGTCACAGGGTACAGGAACTACTTATACCGTAAAAAGAGGAGATACTCTTTTTAGTATCGCTCAAGCATTTAATATATCTGTTGATGAATTAAAGAAAGCTAATAATTTAACTTCTAATGTTTTATCAATTGGGCAAGTTTTAACTATTCCCAAACCATCAGAAAATTATATAACCTATACCATAAAAAAGGGAGATACTTTATATAGTATAGCTAGAAATTATAATGTAAGTGTAAATGAACTAATGAAACTCAATAATCTATCAACAAGTGTTTTAACTGTTGGCCAAACTTTAGTTATTCCAACATCAAATAATAATATCCCAAAAACTTATACTGTCCAAAAAGGAGACACTTTATATAATATTGCTAAAAAGTATAATACAACAGTGGATGAAATAAAAAAGGCTAATAATCTAACAAGTAATATCTTATCAGTTGGACAAAATCTAATTATTCCATAAAAAGGCTCCAAAATTGAAGCTTTTTTATTTCATCTTTTATGAAGCTTGATCATTCTAACAATGATCTATAGGACATTTTTTACCCTTTTCGTTATTCTAACTATCCAATCTCCATCAATTTACTATAGAATATATTATCATGAGTAGTCTTTTAGTTACTTTTTACTAATTTTACCAAGCGATTCATCATATTAGTATTTATCACAGTAAATTCACTATTTTCAACTAGTTTATTTTTTACTATATTATCTACCGAATCCTTAAATTTAGTCGAGTTGTTAAGTTTAACGATATTTTTTTGCTAATTCTTTTTTATTTATGCAAAATTTCCAATATATGAAATTGAAGGGATAGACTATAAACGTTTTCATTTAACTGCATTTTCATCTTCATCATATACTCGTTTTTTTGAAAAGTTTAAACTCTTATAAATAAATAAAAATGGAGCACTATGGCTCCTTCATGGGTCTATTAAATTCTAGTTTATTTAATCTTAAAAATACTATTTTTCTTTATATTTTGTTCATTTCCAACTATTTTAATTAAAACGTATTTTTAAGATTTTGAAAATCAGTTACATTAAATTCAAAAAATGTCCTACAATACTAATAATACTTCCTAAAACAATAGACATTATTGTCATGGCTATTGGACTTTTTTTATCTTCTTTAGAAACTAAAATAATAACTGGAATTGCCATAAGAACAGCAACAACTCCACCTCTTAGCCACCATAAATTGCCAAACCAATTGATTCCAAAGATAACAAAAGGAACGATTATATAATATACAAATGCTGATATACAAGAATATTTATCAACTTTCATTTTAATCATTGGTAATACATCTATTACTCCTGCAACTATTCCAATCAATAATGTTAATAAGAAATTCACTTATTTCACCTCCTTCTAATCGACAAATTACTATTCATCGCATGACTTATATTTTATATTATATCATTAAAAAAGCAAAATCTAAACTTATTTTACTCTTATTTAAAGTTAAAAATATTTAATTTTTTATGTATTTATCATAATTTCTAATTGGGTTTTAGTAATTGTATTTGTTATTTCCTGGAATGATTTGTCTAGTGTTGTTTAAGCTTTCTTTTATATCCATTATACTTATTTTATGTGATATGTTTATTAAGTTTTTTAATTATAATTAAATGGATTTGAACTTTGTTGGATTAATTTTAGCGGATTTTAATTCAAAACAACAACAAGTAGAGGCTTTTGGCTCCTTCAGAGGACTATTGAATTTTAGTTTATTTAATTTTATACTTTTATTTTTCTTCTATCATTTATCATTTTTTCATAATTTTTTGTATATTTCTGGTGGCATAGTTCTTATATTCTTGATCTTTTGCTATTTCTTTTCCTGTATAACTATCCATTTTCCTTAGATATTAGTATTTTCAATATCCGAGCCATCTAAAATATCCTTAATATAATATAGTTTTTGATTTTTTATTTTTTGTTTATTTGTTTTATTACTAAATATTTCCTCATATAATCCATCCAATGATTGTAATAAATAAATTACCGCAATTTCCGGATAATGAGTACTATCCATCATAGATATATTAAACATAGAAATTGTGAAACTTGCTTTTTGATATGTTTTTCTAAATTCATTAAATGATTTTTTAAACGTTAATTCATCAATAATCTTTATAGATTGTTCACTTGCTCTAACATAACATTCTTTTGTTTTATATTGATCTGCAATGTTATTCAATGTTTCCTTAGACATAAAAGAGTTTTCCTCAATTATAGGAAAATATCCAAGCAAAACATTTAAATAAGAATAAAAATTCCAATATATTTCTTGAATATCATCATTAGTTAGTATTGTTGATGTAATAAGAACTTCAAAAATATCATTTGTATAGTTGAATATCATTTTAAAATCGCCAAAATCACATTTAATATTCTCAAATATTTTTGGCATAACTACAGTTTAATGATTGCTTTTATTTATTTTATTTTTTACTTTAATATTCATCATTGCACCTCCATTTTCAACTAAAATTATAAAATGCTAATATTCTAGCATATTTCAGTCATTTCTTTGTTCACTACCATTGACAAATACTCTTTTATTTACTATATTTAGTATGTAAAAGCAATTTAGTTTGCTTGGGGTTCGTGGTATCACGAATGGTAGGAACTGAGAATAACTCAGTTTTTATTTTCAACTTATTATTTTATCAACTTTATTTTTAAGTGCATCACATACTTCTTTATCTTCTAATATATTAATACTAAAAGTTCTCGCACCAGCATAATTAATAGATGCTCCACAATGGTAAATTTCATTATTATCAATAATAAAATAACGATCATGAAATGTATCATTATACTTAATAGTTAAATTATGGTATTGATTATTATATTTTTTAATATCCATATCCGTAAGTAATCCATTTTGTTTTGTAATAACTATAACATTTACACTTAATTTCTTTATCATATCTAAAATAGTGATATCAGCATAAGCATCAATGATAGTTAACTTCTTTTTTGCATTCCTAAATATTTCACTTATTTTTGAATAAGCATCATAAATTTGACCTTCAAAGAATAAATGATTACTTTTTTCTTTAAACTTTGAAAGTGTTTCTTCTAACAAATCTATTCTTTTTGAATCTTTTAATACTAATTCATTTATATAAGTTTGCTCTAATAAAGTTTTAGATATATACCTTTTCATTATTACAAAGGCACGCATAATATCTATACTCACTGAAGATGCAACGTTTGTTCTAAGAACACTTGCAAGCATAGCAACACCTTGTTCAGTAAAAACATATGGCATTTTTCTAACACCACCATATTCATTTGAACTTGAAGTCCCAAATTGGGACTTCAAGTTCAAATATTCTTCTTTTGTTAATTGAAAATAAAAATCCTTTGGAAATCTATCTAAGTGACGATTGACTGCTTGATTTATGGTTTTAGTCCCATTAACGCATTCATAAAGTCTTGCTAAGTCAGAATCAAGCATAACTTGCACACCACGAACCTCATAGATTAAGTTTTCAACTTTTTCTATCTCTCTTTCTTTTACAATTACATTATTCATATATTTTTCACCACCTACACATTATTGTTTAATTTGAATTTTTGTATTTCTTCACCTGGATAATTATATAAAACCATTTCATCAAATTCCAAATAAAATGGTTTGAATTTTTCTAATATTTTACTTTGCAAAGTCTTAATAATTTTATAATCTTTATCAATATGTAAAGTCATATGAAATATAAAATTTTCTGGGTTATAATGTTCCTTTGAAAATTTCTGATAGAAAAGTTTTTGTAATTCTTTTAAATCTTGGTTATCTTCTATACCCAGATATAAAACATAACTATCGTATTTACCATTCATTATTTCAACTTTATTTATTTTCAATTTAATTTTATCAACATTAACTATTTTAATTAAATCAATAAATTCATCTTGATTTTCTTTATTTGT